>DHQM01000094.1 GCA_002408105.1 Gammaproteobacteria bacterium UBA5338
GTCCGCCGCCCGGCGGCGGTGACGGGACCATCGACCTAAAGGGAGGTGTTATGCGTCGACGTCTGACCCGTGTTTTGGGCATCCTGCCCCTGTCCCTCCTGTCCCTCGGATCGACACCCACCGCCCTTGCCGAAACCCAGGAAGAGGAAATGGCCCGGATTCAGCGCCAGCTGAACCAAGAGGTGATGTCCCAACCGTTTTTGGCTGAGCAGCCAGAGAAAGTCCAGGCGTATATCGACCAGGCGAGCAAGGCTGGCGTGGTTCCTCCTGAATACCAGGGCCGATACTGGCGTCCGGGATACACCTGCCGCGACCTGCTGCGGTACAACTGGACCGAATACAGAAACTGCCGCTACTACTACCACTACCACGGTCGGTACTACCGGTAAGGTCCCGCTCCTCCCCACACCACCTGCAAGGCGACGTTCAAACCACCACAGGAGTACTTCGAAGTGAGCCCTTGGATCCATCGAGTTGCAAAAACCCTGGCCCTGTGCGCCAGCATGACCCTCGTGGGCTGTGCGGCCGTAGAGACTTCAATCGCCAAGCGCGACCTGGACGTACAAACCAAGGTTTCCACCCCAATCTTCGTCGAGCCCGTCTCACCCCATCTGCGCTCCGTCTACGTCGAGTTCCGCAGCACCGTCATGGAGTTCGACCGGGCGGCAATGGATGCGGCAGTGCGGGAGACTTTCGCCAACAACGCCAATGGCTACACCATCACCGATGATCCAGCCAAAGCCTACTACCAATTGAGCGTGTTCGTGCTCAACCTAGAGAGAACCGACCCGACCGCAGCCGAGCGCGCCCTGACCCAGGGGTACCGCGGAGACCAGGCTGCAGGTGTCGTCGCCGGGGCCGCCATTGGCGGACGTACTACAGGAAACTACGGTGGCGCAGCAGCAGGGGGAATTCTGGGCGCGATGGCGGCCACCGCCGGCAACGCGTTCGTGAAGGATGTCACCTACATGCTGGTGGCGGACGTGCAGATTCGCGAGACAGCCGCAAACGGTGCCCTGGTGCGCAAGGACAGTCAGATCGGCACCCAGATCTCGGACGCCGGCACCTCAACCCAACGGGTTTCGGAGGTCTCCAAGTTCAAGACCTACAGAACCCGGGTGGTCACCACCGCGAACAAGGCCAACCTTGAGCTTGAGGAAGCCCAACAGGAAATGTTCGATCGCACAGCCTATGCGATTTCCGGTTTCTTTTGATCCAACCCACGCGTTCAATCGGGTTCTCGGGACAGCCCCCGCTAGTACGCTAGTAATAGCGGGGTGCCTCCGGGTCGCCCGAAAACCATGCCAATTGGCGACGCAGCCGCACCACCGAGCCAACGATGCTGAGGGTTGGCGGGCGCGGAGACCACTCTCCCAGCCGCTCGGGCAGCGTGGCCAGGTCTGAAACCCAGACCCGCTGGCGGGGTGTGGTCCCTTGCTCGATCAGCGCCACTGGCATGTCCCTGGCCATTCCGTGCTCAATCAATGCGCGGCAAATGTGGGGCAGCCCCACCAACCCCATGTAGAACACCAGGGTCTGGCCGGGCTTGGCCAGTTCAGCCCAGGGCAAATCCAAGCTTCCATCCTTCAAGTGACCGGTGACAAAGCGCACCGACTGCGCGTGGTCCCGATGGGTCAAGGGAATACCAGCGTAACTGGCACACCCAGACGCAGCCGTGATCCCGGGAACAACCTGAAACGGTATCCCGGCCTGGGCCAGGGTTTCGATTTCCTCGCCCCCGCGCCCAAAAATGAAGGGATCGCCCCCTTTGAGTCGCAGCACCCGCTGGCCCGCCCGGGCCAGGCGCGCCAAGGTGGCATTGATGTCCTCCTGTGCCATCGCATGTTCACTGCGCGCCTTGCCCACGTAGATGCGTTCGGCATCACGGCGCACCAGGTCTAGAATCGGCGGTGCGACCAGGCGGTCATAGAGCACCACGTCGGACTGCTGCATTAAACGCAGGGCCCGAAACGTCAGTAGGTCTGGATCACCCGGACCCGCACCCACCAGATAGACTTCCCCCCCGCCGGCACCCGCGAGGGTTGCCTCAGGCGCCGCAATTGCAGCCCGCAGTAGGGACTCGGCTTCGTCCTGGCGGCCACTAAGCTGCGCTTCGGCGATCGGCCCGTCCAACACCTGCTCCCAAAACTTTCGGCGTTCATCCAGGGTGCCCAACACGGCCTTCACATCCGCGCGAAACCGACCCACCAGATCCGCCAGGCGGCCGTACGCAGCAGGCAGCGTGGCTTCAATCTGCGCACGCACTTTGCGCGCAAGAAGTGGCGCCCGCCCCCCACTGGACACCGCGATCAGCAGAGGGCTTCGGTCGACGATCGAGGGGAAAATGAAGCTGCAGTCTTCCGGCTGATCCACGACATTGACCGGCAAGTCGCGGGCCTTGGCCGCAAGAGCGACCTGGCGATTGGCGTCAACGTCATCGGTAGCGGCCACCGCCGCCACCACCCCGACCAGGTCGTCCGTCTTGAATTCACGCAGGTGGCACTGTCCACCAGACTCCTGCACCAGTCGAGCGAGTTCAGCATGCACTTCGGGTGCGACCACCCGCAGCCGTGCGCCAGCGCGGGCGGCGAGATCAGCCTTGCGAAGCGCAACCGAGCCCCCACCCACGATAAGCAAATCGCGGTCACGAACATCCAGAAAAAGCGGCAGGTAGTCCATGAGCAGAGGCTTTCCAATCCAACGGCCACTCAACGCGCCACGGCCATCAACGGAGCAGGACCTCGGCGCCGCCCAGGTAGGGTCGCAGGGCGCCGGGCACAACCACCGAGCCATCACTGCGCTGGTGGTTTTCTAGCAGCGCCACCAAGGTGCGGCCCACTGCCAATCCCGAACCATTGAGGCTGTGCAGCAGCTGTGGTTTCTCGCCCGCACTGCCTCGAAAACGGGCATGCATGCGCCGTGCCTGGAAGGACTCGAAGCTGCTGCAAGAAGAGATTTCGCGGTAGGCGCTTTGCCCAGGCAGCCACACCTCGAGGTCATAGGTTTTTGCTGCTGCAAAACCAAGGTCGCCACCACAGAGCGCCACCTTGCGGTACGGTAGCTCCAGTGCCTGCAGCACCGCTTCAGCATCCCGGGTGAGCCCTTCCAGGGCCGCATCCGATTGGCTCGGGTGAACCCACTGTACCAACTCGACCTTCTCGAACTGGTGCTGGCGGATCATGCCTCGGGTATCGCGCCCGTAACTTCCAGCCTCACGGCGAAAACAAGGCGTGTGGGCCACCCACTTGCAGGGCAGGTCGGTGGCCTCGAAGATCTGGTCGCGGGCCAGGTTGGTCACGGGCACCTCGGCGGTGGGAATGAGGTAATAACCATCATCCCCTTCAAGGCGAAACAGGTCCTCGGAAAACTTCGGCAGTTGACCTGTTCCCTGCAACGAAGCGGCGTTGACGATGTAGGGCACATAGAGTTCCTGGTAGCCGTGCTCGGTGGTGTGCAGGTCCAGCATGAACTGGATCAGCGCGCGGTGCAGCCGAGCAAGGTCGCCACGCAAGACGGAGAACCGGCTCCCGGTGAGCTTGACCGCTGCCTCGAAGTCCAGCGCACCGGCGTCGCATCCAAGGTCGACATGGTCTTTGGCAGGGAAATCGAACGCCCGTGGCTCACCCCAAACCTCCATTACCTGGTTGTCGCTCTCGCTTGTTCCATCCGGGACCGACTCATGCGGGAGGTTCGGCAGCTCGAGCAACAATTGATCGAGTTGGCCCTGGACGGCTTCAAGCTGAAGACGTCCGGCTTCGAGGCGCTCCCCGATGTCGTGAACGGCTTGCTTGAGTGGCGCGATGTCCTCTCCTCGCTGTTTCGCAGCGCCGATCTCCTTGGAACTGCGGTTGCGGGTGTTTTGCAACTCCTCCGTGTCGATCTGCAGCTGTTTGCGCTGGGCCTCCAGCGCTTGGTAGCGCGCGGTATCGAGCCGAAAACCTCGGCGCGCCAACTGCTCGGCAACCATGGGCAATTCGGTGCGAAGTAACTTCGGGTCGAGCATGGTGGTCTCTTTTTGCTGACTGGTCTTGGCGGTGGATTGTAAAGCAAAGCTTGGTCAAGCGAGGGCACGGCGGGTCAGCTCAAGGGCCAGCACCAATCCGACCATCCCCCCTGCCACTGACAGGAACAAGTAGGCAGAGAACGCGAACCAGGCGCGTGACTCAATCAGCGTGAACAGCTCCAACGAGAAGGCTGAAAATGTGGTGAACCCTCCAAGCAGCCCAACCGTGACAAACGCACGCCATTCAGGGCTCCAGTTCAGCCGCTGAACCACCAGCGCGTAGCAGCCACCCATCAATGCGGCACCGATCACATTGACCACCAAGGTCCCCCAGGGAAACCGCGTCCCCCACCACAGGGCCAGGTACTGGCTGAGCAACCAGCGCGCCAAGGCCCCGATTCCGCCACCCAAGGCCACTGCGACCCACTGCCCCATCAGTCGCCAGTCTCGGCGCGCTGCTGTGGAGGCGAAGTCGGGGGGTGGCGCTGCCGTTCACTGGCGGCATCCAGCGCACGCCAGTGGGCCAGCCGCTCACCAATGCGCTGTTCGAGGCCTTGGTCACTGGGGGCATAGAACCGCTGACCCGCCAGGGCGTCCGGCAGGTAGCATTCTCCAGCCGCGTAGGCTTCCCGCTCGTCGTGCGCATAGCGGTACCCCTGTCCGTGGCCAAGGGACTTCATGAGCGCCGTTGGCGCATTGCGCAGGTGAACGGGAACCGGGTGGCTTGGGTCAGCCTGGACGCGTCGCTGAACCGCGGAAAACGCTTGATACACCGCATTGCTCTTGGGCGCGACCGCCAGGTACGCCACGGCCTGCGCCAGCGCCAGCTCGCCTTCCGGACTGCCCAATCGGTCGTAGGCTGTGGCCGCATCCAACGCAAGGCTAAGAGCCCGCGGGTCGGCGTTGCCCACGTCTTCACTGGCCACGCGCACCAAACGACGTGCCACGTACCTGGGGTCACAGCCGCCATCGAGCAGACGCGCCAGCCAATAGAGTGCAGCATCGGGCGACGAACCCCGGATGGACTTGTGCAACGCAGAAATTTGGTCGTAGAAGTCATCACCACGCCGATCGAAACGGCGCCGTCCCCCTGCCACCAAGGCAGCCACCTGCTCGCCGCGTAGCGTGCCATCCTCGGCCAGGTCAGCCGCTGCTTCAAGCAGGTTCAGCAGCCGCCGACCATCGCCATCGGCCGCATCGATCAAGGCATGGCGGGCACCAGCTTCCAACGTCAGGTCGCTGCCACCCAAGCCACGCTCGGGGTCTTGCAGCGTGTGATCGAGCAGGCGCGCAAGGGCGCCCGCACCCAAGGGTTCGAGCGGATACACCCGTGCCCTGGAAAGAAGGGCGCCATTGATTGCAAAGGAAGGATTCTCAGTGGTCGCCCCAATGAGCACCAGCAGTCCCGACTCGACATCAGGCAGCAAGGCGTCCTGCTGCGACTTGTTGAAGCGGTGGACTTCGTCGACAAAGAGAACAGTCGACTGCGCTGGGTCTGCATGCAGCCGCTTGGTTGCTGCCTCGGCCACCGCACGCACATCTTTAACTCCAGCATGGATCGCAGACATTGAGACGAATTCCGACCCCGCAGCCCGCGCCAGGCACAGCGCCAGGGTTGTCTTCCCAACCCCAGGAGGACCCCAGAGCACCATGGAATGCAGGCGCCCCGATTCGGCCGCGCGGCGCAGCGGCCGGCCAGGCCCAAGCAATGCCTCTTGGCCGACGATCTCGTCCAGGGTACGCGGGCGCACCCGATCCGCCAGTGGACGGAGGCTGGCATCAACCATCGGCGATCACATCGGTGCCAGGGGGGGGCTCGAACACAAACAACCCGGGATCCAATGTCGGGTTTAGGCGCAGTTCGCTGAACTCGAACAGGGTCATCTGTCCAAGGCCATCCCACACCCGCATGCGCTGCAGGTGGTCACCCGAAAACACCAGTTCGAGCGCTTCGATCAAGCCATCTTGCTGGCGCGGGTACAGGGTGAAACCCGCTTCCTGTCCATGGCTGGTCTCGGTACGAACCACTCGGAACGCTTCACGGATGGAGGCCGATCCACCGCTCAACAGCAGCGCCGGGGTTTCAGTCAGGCGCCCGGCGTAGGGGCGGACGATGACTTGCTGCAGGTCCGGATCGTAGTGCCAGATGCGCGTGCCATCGCTCACCAGCAGCTGCGCGAAGCGGCCCTTCACCTCCCAGCGGAACCGCTCTGGCCGTGCGGCCCAGAATCGACCCTCCGTGCGCTGCAGGGTCATGCCATCGGAACCGCGCACCTCCTGGGAAAAGCGGCCCTCAAGGCTCGTGTTCGCGTCCAACCTTGCGACCAATTCAGCGGTCGGATCGGCAACCGCTGCACTGGCCACAAGCAGCCCCCAGAGCCACAAGGACAAACGGTTGATGAGATGCCACCTTGGACGCAGGGTCATGTCAGTCACCGGCTGGCCGCGGTGCAAGCACTTTGCGGCTTTGCCCATCCTCGGCGCCGGACACCACGCCCGCGTGTTCCATGGCTTCGATCATTCGGGCGGCACGGTTGTAGCCGATCCGCAGCTTGCGCTGCACCGCGGAAATCGACGCCTTGCGGGTTTCAGTGACAAAGGCCACAGCCTCATCGTAGAGCGCGTCTTGCTCGGCGTCTGTGTCCTCGGTGCCAAAACCGGCGCCACCAAGGTCCGACCCGCCTCCAGACAATACCTCATCGATGTACTCCGGGGCGCCACGGCGTTTCCATTCAGCGACCACGCGGTGCACCTCATCATCGGCCACAAAGGCCCCATGAACCCGCTCGGGGATGCTGGTTCCTGGCGGGAGATACAACATGTCGCCATGGCCGAGCAGCTGCTCACTGCCAGCCTGGTCCAGAATGGTGCGCGAATCCACCTTGGACGAGACCTGAAAGCCAATCCGCGTGGGTATGTTGGCTTTGATCAAGCCGGTGATCACGTCCACCGATGGCCGCTGCGTAGCCAGCACAAGGTGAATCCCTGCCGCCCTGGCCTTTTGCGCAATTCGCGCAATCAACTGTTCGACCTTTTTGCCAACCATCATGATCATGTCCGCGAACTCGTCGACCACAACCACGATGTAGGGCAAAGTCTCCAATGCTGGAGGACCGCTTCCAGGCTCTTCAGGCTCAAGGACGTAGGGGTCGGGCCGCCAGAGCGGGTCCGCTATGGGTTCGCCGGCTGCCTCAGCCTCCCGCACCTTGGCATTGAAACCGGCGAGGTTGCGCACCCCAAGTGCCGCCATCAGCCGGTAACGGCGTTCCATCTCGCCCACACACCAGTTGAGGCCGTTGGCTGCTTCGCTCATGTCGGTAATCACCGGCGCCAGCAGATGCGGCACACCTTCGTACACCGACAGCTCGAGCATTTTGGGGTCCACCATCAGCAAGCGCACTTCCTTCGGTGTCGCTTTGAATAAGATGCTAAGCAGCATGGCGTTCACACCCACGGACTTGCCGGACCCTGTGGTTCCCGCAACCAGCAGGTGCGGCATTCGAGCCAGGTCTGCGACCACGGGTGCGCCACCAATGTCATGTCCAAGGGCAAGGGTCAATGGGGACTGTTGGGCCTCGTACGCGGCGGTGGACAGCACTTCGCTCAGGCGCACGACCCTCCGGGATTCGTTGGGTATTTCGATGCCGACCACCGATTTACCTGGGATCACCTCAACCACCCGCACACTCACCACGGCCAGGGATCGCGCCAAGTCCCGAGCAAGGCTCGAGATGCGGCTGGCCTTGATGCCCGGCGCCGGTTGAATCTCGAACCGAGTGATCACGGGACCAGGCTGTACCGAGGTGACCTCCGCCTCAATGTTAAAGTCTCGCTGCTT
>DHQM01000081.1:0-15131 GCA_002408105.1 Gammaproteobacteria bacterium UBA5338
ACCGCCGGCACGCCGGTGAAGTCCTGCATCAACACCCGCGCGGGGTGGTACGCGATTTCGTGCCCACCGGCCTTGGAATCGCTGGGATTGAGCAAGGCCCGCAAATCGGCTTCGTCAACGCCGCCGGTTCCTAGATGGCGCGCGAGGTTCTCAAGCAACACGCGCAGGCTGAAGGGCAGCTGGTCTGCGCCTGCAAACCCGGCTTGATCCAATGCCTCGAGGCTCGTGTAGTGGTATTCGGCATCTCCCACCCGCAGCGTCCGGGTCAAGTCAGCCGCGCTCAAGTTTGGCGTGTTCATGCATTTTCTCCCTTCTGATCGCACCCGACACTGGACAGCGGGGGTGCGGGCACGGTTACTGCAGGTGGCTGCGCAGCCGCTGCCACCATGGCTGTGCGGGCGGCCCGGGTAGCGGCACCGTCCGGAACTTCGCCTCGCCCTGATTGATGTATTCGAGCACAATCCGGCTACCAAGTTCGCCGATCTTCAGACCCAAGTTCCGCTGCGGGCCTTCAATCTGCACCCCGGTGGCTGTGGCTGCAACCTGAACGTCCAATGCATCATCATGCAAGCGTGGCGCCAGCACCACCAGAAAGTCGTCGCGCAATTGGCCGCGCTCGGGGGACACCTCCAACCGCCAGCTGCCGTATTCACGGTGGCCGCGTTTGTCTGCGTTGGTGAAAACTGCACCCCCATCGTCGTACTGCACCCCATCCACATAGAACTCCCAGCCGCGCCCACCGATGCTGTGCAGGATGGCTTGCCGGGGTTGCACCACCCACCCATGGAGCTGTCCGCCGAGCCAACCTCGTGATGGCTCCGGCGCCACCGCGATTTCGAAACGATCGCCCTCAATGCGCGGCTCGTTCAGGCTGTGAAAAAGCACCCGTTTGGCAAACCGGGCTCGGGTTGCAATCACCCGGTCGTACACCACAAAAAGGTCATTGAGCCGGTCATACACCAGCACGCGCACCACCTGGCGGGTTCTGGGGGTGCGGGCATAAAACGCACCCTTGGCCGAATGCCGGTTGGCGTAGGCTGGCGAAATATCGGTCACAGCCACCACCAGGCCATCCTGGTCTTGAAAATATCGCATTCTCCCGGTGTGGTATTCGGCCCTCTGTTGCTGCCACTGCCCTAGGGTCAAGGGCGCCGCATGTGCTCCCCAGCCCGATCCGACCCGTCGCTGCCCACCATCGTTGGCGACCAATCGATTGGGAAACTTTGGCCACGCCGCCCGGTCGTTCGGGTCGGTGACGGTGATGCTGTTGTGGGCAACCGTCTGGTAGGCGTAGCTTAGGTGGTGATCCGACCCATAGCGGTAGTAGAGCCCGCTGTCGATCAACAAAGGCGCGCCCTTGAACAGGGTGATGGCACCTTGGTCCAGGTGGCTGTGCGACCAATAGTTGTCCCCACCCCGCAGGCTCGCAAAGGTCGAATCCGGCGACCAACCACTGCGCACAACAGCCAGCCCAATGCCATCGAACAAGGCCCCCAGGGGTGGAGAAACCTGCTTGGAGGCCGCACACAGGGACGGGTCTGGCAGCGGTCCCCAAGGCCAGGCGGAGGGTTCGATGCGGGTGGGGCATCCCCCCAAACCATAGGCGGCGGCATGGCGGTAGCGCAGAGCAAGGGGAACCCGGTCCGGAACCTGGCGGCGAAAGAACCCAGCATCGCCCCAATGGGCGTAGTCGCCGTCCGGTCGCTGGCGCTGGACCAGAAAATCCAGAAACCCCTCCAACTGCGGCTCGGACTCGAACCAGGACTCGCCGGTCGCCGCTTCCCACATGGCCGGGATGCGATACACCGCCGAACCGATTCCGATGCCCACGTATTCGCCACCCTCGTGCCAGCCACCGTTCTGACCCATGACCTGACGCCAGACCGGCAGCATCACGGACCGCAGGTAGTATTCAGTAAAGGCCATGCAGGCACCCGCCTCCGGGTGGTCGGCCTGCACCGCGAGTGTGCTGGCAACAAGCGCCTGCAACGGGCGGTTGTAGAGGTAAACGTTGTACGGCGACAACCGCTCGCGGCGAATGTATTCGATCAGGTAGTTGCAGCCCTCGATCAGCTTGTTCTGCAACGCACGCCGTTGGCTCTGGGAAAAGTCGCCATGCAGCCAGTCGTATGCCTGTGCGAGGGGACGCGCTTGCTCATGCCCGCGCCATTGGAACTGCAGCGCCATTAGACGTTGGAACAGTCGGTCGATGTCCTGGGATCCAGGAGCCAGATACGCCGCCTGAATGACCGACTCAAAGTCACCCTCCCCGCCCCGCGCCCGGCGCAACAGCTGCTGTACATAGGCAGGGTTTTCTGTGTCGAGCCGCATGCGGTCTTGCAACGTCGGCGCGGGAAGGCGTGGATGGCCGGCGCGCACTGGGGTCACTGGCCAGTCGGCAAGCGCCCCGGGGTTCGGAAGCAGCTGCGCCACCGGGTCCGGATCGGCGCCACGCGACCCCCAAAGTGCCGCAGCCAGGAAGCCGGTGAACAGCGCGAGCGACACCGGTGGAACGACCCGCCAGGACCACCGGCGCCCCGCCCCAAAGCCACGTGCCGCCCCCGAGTGCGCGAACCAGGGCAGCATGAAGCCGGCAAGGCCCACCACCACATCGGTGATGTCGCCGTGGCGGCCCGGTAGCCACTGCTGGCGCCATTCGGTCAGCGCCAAGACCAGCCCGACGGCGACGGACGCGACAATGAAAGCCCCTGGGGTTTGCCACCGGCGGGGGGTCTGCACCCAGAATGACAGCGCAACCATGGGCCAAAGCGCATCGACCAGATCCCCGATCCCGTTGAGCCCCCCAGCCTGGCTCGCGAAGGGAATCCAATTGAAGCTGTACAGCGGTGCGCCGGGCGCCGCAATCGGCCACCACGCCGACATCAGCAGGAACAGCGCGGTGAGGAAAATCGCAGCCAGAACACCGACCACTGCGCCCGTGCGCGGCCAGACGACGAGCAGGCACCCGGCAACCACCCAGCCACCCAGCGCCTCCGCGCTGAGCACCCGTGACACCACACCGACCTTGGCCACCAGCACCACCAACAGGAACGAGGGAACCACAAAGCGGTGACGCCAGCCGCCGCGCGGGCGCAGAACCTGGAGCGCCAGCAGCCCCACCAACCAGAGTTCAAGGGCGTAGAGCACCAGCTCGCGCAGCTGGACAACACGTTGTCCCGTGATGGCATGCCAGAGTGGCTTGATGCCGTTTTTCAGCTCACCCACATCCAGGGTGGGAAAGAGGGGCAACCACTGGCTCAAAAGCCACGCCAGCAGCGCGAACAGGCCAAGTTGGGCCACGGGCTCTGGCCGAAGCCATCGATCGCGGACGCGGCGCGCCCAACGGTGGAAGGGCCTGCCCAGCGTCAGTAGGGTGCTGGCCAGAAGTCCCATGGCCGTACTGATGGTGTTGAGCAGCGTATCAAACAGGGAGCCATGGCGGGCCGGCAGATGCATCTGCAGACGTTCAAGACCCAGGCTGAGCGCAACCCCGGTTGCCATGACCAGCATCGCCGTCGCTGTGCCGCCCAGATGCGGCCTGAGCACCTGAGCCGACAGAAAGCCGAACGGCATGTACACCAGCAGGTTCACCACCAGGTCCCCCCAAGGCGCCTGGCCCAGGGGTTGGCCCAGCAGGGCGGCCCAGCCTGATTCCACCGGATGCCATCCAGCCAGGGGGTAGAGCGAACCGTATGTGACCAGGACGAGGTATCCGAGAGCCAGCCACAGGGTGTTGCGGGTGGGTTGGCGCTCGGACATCAGCGGTGGGCTTCCTCAGCGGGCGCGTCAGGGGTGACGTACTCGAGGTTGGCCGGCGTTGCCGAACCCTGCCTTTGCGTGGGTTGCTGTTCGGCAGGGCTTGGGCGGCCGACCTGTGGGTGAAGTCAGGCAGTGGCAGCGGCGCTCTTGCGCTCTTTCATCCGCGCATACCAAGCCTCGATCATGGGGCATCCCTCGGGGAGCGGCTGGCCCACGTTGACGCCAAAATCGAGAAATGCGAACAGCATCAGGTCGGCCATCGTCAGGCGGTCACCACAGAGGAATTGTTGGTCACCCAACTGACCGTCGATCCACTCGATGCCATCGCGGGCCTGGGCCTTGAGGCCCTCGGCCGCCTCCGGGATGATGCGCATGCGAGACTGGAAGATCGAGGCCCCCTCGGCGTAGCGGAACCCGCCGGCCAAGGGCTCACACACCTTGAGATCGACCCGACGGGCCCACATGCGGGCCTCGGCGCGCTGTTCGGGGGTGCTCCCGATCAACGCAGGCTGAGGGTGCGTTTCCTCCAGGTACTCGCAAATGGCGGTGGTTTCACAAAGAATCTCGCCATTGTCCAATTCCAGAGCAGGCAGTTGTCCGGCTGGATTTTTGCTCAAGAAGGGCTCGCGGCGGTTCTCTCCGGCGATGAGGTCCACCGCGACCTCATCGACACTGAGGCCTTTTTCGGCCATGAACATGCGCACCAGTCGCGGGTTCGGTCCCATGGACGTGTACAGTTTCATGCGGTTCTCCGGTTCGTATTGTTGTCGGCCGGTATTCTTCCCCAGCCTGCCCTTGCAGGCAAGCCGACGCCCGCCCCCCTGGATCACCCTGGGCTACTGTCCGCGCAGAAACCACCGGTCCATCTGGGCCAAGGGAAACGCCACCCAGGTGGGTCGGCCGTGGTTGCACTGCCCACTGCGCTCGGTGACCTCAATCTGGCGCAACAGCGCGTTCATTTCGTCGAGCGTCAACTGGCGATTGGCGCGCACCGCGCCATGACAGGCCATGGTTGCGAGCAGCTGATCCCGCGCCGCAATCACGCGATCACTGCTGCCGGCCGTGCGCAGGTCCGCGAGCAGGTCGCGCACCAGCCGCTCTGCATCGCTGCCTTGCAGCAAGGCAGGCAATGCCCGAATGGTGATCGACTCCGGGCCAGACCGGTCGAGTTGCACGCCCAAGCGCTCCAAGTCTTCCCCTTGGGCCTCGACCAGGGCGGCTTCTTGCTGACTCACCGCGAGCACCTGGGGAACCAGCAGTGGCTGCCAGCGCAGCCCGTCGGCATCGCTGCTCGTCTTCAGGCGCTCGTAGAGAATTCGCTCATGGGCAGCGTGCATGTCCACCACCACCAGGCCCTGCCGATTTTCAGCCAGCACATACACCCCGTGGACCTGGGCGATGGCAAACCCAAGCGGCGGCACCTGCTCTGGCGTGCCCTCGTCCCTGTCCCCAGGCCCGGGGGGACTGTCGTACTGGTTGGCGTAGGTCGCCAGCGCTTCGGCAATGCGCCCCCCTCCCGGTGCAGCGTCGAAGCGGGCTGGCACACCCAGAGTCCCGGCGACCGGCAGGGCAAGGGCCGGCTGGTTCCCAGTCAACGGTTGAGCAGGCTCGGCAGCTTCAACAGCGCGCTCCAGGCGATGGGCCGGGCGTTCATTGGCAATGACCTGGTGCAAACGCGTGAACAGAAAGTCATGTACGGCCCGGCTGTCGCGGAAGCGCACCTCTGCCTTGGTGGGGTGGACGTTCACATCCACTGATTGCGGATCCAGCTCGAGATAGAGCACATAGGCCGGATGGCGGTCGCCGAACAGCACATCCCGATAGGCCTGTCGGACCGCATGGGACACAACTTTGTCCCGCACCATGCGACCGTTGACGTAGAAGTACTGCATGTCAGCTTGGCTGCGCGACGCAGTCGGCAGCCCCATCCAGCCCCACAACCGAAGGCCGCCTGCAGTTTCATCCAGTGGTACGGCCTGTTCCAGAAACGTACTGCCAAGCACCTGAGCCACGCGCTGGTCTCGCTCCGCTGGGCGCTCGGCGGCAGGCAATTGGTGCTGAACCCGCTGGTTGTGGCGCAGGTGCAGTGCGACACCGAAGTGGCTCAGCGCGATGCGCCGAAACACTTCATCGAGGCGCACAAACTCGGTGCGCTCGGTGCGCAAGAAGCGCCGCCGTGCCGGGGTGTTGAAGAACAGGTCGCGCACCTCGACGCTGGTACCCCGAGGGTGGGCCCTCGGCTCAAGATGCGGCGTGGATGCCAGTCCTTCCACTTCGACACGCCATCCGTCGATCGCCTCGTGCTGCGCATTGGAAGTGAGTGTCAGCCGCGAGACCGAGCTGATGCTGGCCAGCGCTTCGCCACGAAACCCAAGCGTGGCGATGCGGTCGAGGTCCTCCAGCGAGGCAATCTTGCTGGTCGCGTGGCGCGCAAGGGCAAGCCCGAGCTGCTCGCGCACGATGCCACGGCCATTGTCGCGGACCCGGATGCGTTTGGTGCCTCCGGCATCGACCTCGACATCAACGCGGCTGGCACCGGCGTCGATGCTGTTTTCCAGCAGCTCCTTGAGCACCGAAGCCGGTCGCTCAACCACTTCGCCCGCCGCGATCTGGTTGGCCAACTGCGGGGGCAGTTCTTGGATCAATTCAAACTGGCTCACTGCATACCTTGCAGAATGGCGTCAAAACGCGAAGAAGAACCGCCCCAGACAAGAGGGTGCAAGGACTAGGAAGTCGGAATTTGCAGCACCTGCCCGATCCGGATGCGGTCGGAGGACAAGCCGTTCAACTCGCGGATTGCGTGAACGCTGACCTGGTATTTCGACGCGATTCCAGACAAGGTGTCACCCTGAGCGATCTGGTGTTTGAGACCGACACTTTCGCTTGCGCGCTGCCACGCCAGCCAGGTTCCCGGCGGCGGACTCGCCCGATAGTACTCGATCACCGCGTCTGCGATGGCGCCGGCAAGGCGCTCCTGGTGCCTCGCGCTGGCGAGCTGGGCGGCTTCCTGTGGGTTCGAAATGAATCCGGTTTCCACCAGCAACGAAGGGATGTCGGGCGATTTGAGCACGACAAACTGGGCCTTTTCAACTTGACGTTTGTGGAGTCGGGTCACCCGACCCAGGCCCTGCAGCAGCGTCGCTGCGACGTCATGGCTTTGCTGCAACGTCGAGGTGACATAGAGGTCAAGCAGCACCTGCGCCACCACCGACTCTTTGCCTTCCAAATCTACGCCGCCAACCAGATCCGCCTGGTTTTCGCTTTGCGCCAACCAGCGCGCACTTTCACTGCTGGCCCCCTGGGACGACAGGATGTACACCGACCCGCCACGCGCGGAGGCGTGGCGGAAAGAATCCGCATGCAACGAAATGAAGAGGTCCGCACCCGCCTCTCGGGCGAGCTCTGTGCGTTTGCGCAGCGCCAGGTAGTAGTCCCCAGTGCGAATTAACACCGGGTGGAATCCCGGCTCACGCTGCAGCCTCTGGTGCAACTTGCGCGCAATCGACAGCACGACGTCCTTTTCACGCACGTGGCCCGGTCCCAAGGCCCCCGGGTCCTCGCCACCGTGGCCTGCATCCACCGCCACCACCACTGGCCGACGCTCGCGCAGGTATTCTTCGGCGCGCTTGATCGGTTCGGATTCCCAGGTTGTGGTGAACAGGTCGATAACCAGGCGGTCCCCGTACCGTTCATTGGGCTTGAGCAGAAAACTGCGGGGACGCACTGGCGCATTGAGGTCCAGTACGATGCGCAGATCGCGGCGGTCTTGTACTCCGCTGCGCATCCCACGTATGGCGGTGCCATCGAGCTGGACCTGGTCGAGATCCAGGTCCAAGGCACTGCGGTCCAAATCCACCACGACCCGTGGCGGGGACGCCAACTGAAAGACCCGGTGCACAGCCGGCTCCGACAAATCGAACACCAACCGGGTGTGGTCAGGGGCAACGTGAACCCGGGCGGCCTCAACAGTGGCCGCCGTGGCAGTGGTCGCCAGCGTCCACTGAACACAGCCAACAAGAAGTCCTGTCCATAGGCCTGCGCGGCGCAAAATGGTGGCGCTGAACGTCGTCATCCCTCGGATCATGGTCGGCTGAACAGATGGAAGCGAATAAACCCTGTCGCGGTCAAATCCCGCAGGTGCCAGTGGCCCGCACCCGCAGATCCGCAACGTTCAGCATGGTAAACCAAGGGGCGTTCTCGAGCACCCTAGCCGCGCCCCCCCTCCGTCTCACACACCTTGAAATGCGGCCGGAGTCGGACCGCGAGCTGCTCAAGCTGGCGTTCGGTGCGTGCGCCGCCGGCACGCAGCACCAGCCGCCGGCCGACCTCCGTCGGCACGATTTCAATGCTCAGGTCAGCCGAAGGCAACACATCCTGACCCCGTTCAGGCCACTCGACGAGGCACAGGCTCGCCCCAGCAAGGTAGTCACGCACGCCCAGGTACTCAAGTTCTTCGGCATCGCCGAGCCGGTACAGATCCAGGTGGAACACGGGCACAGCGGCGTCCTCAAAGTAGGGCTCCACCAGGGTGTAGGTGGGGCTGCGCACCGAACCGGAGTGACCCAAGGCGCGGAGCCAGGCGCGGCACAGACTGGTCTTGCCGGCACCCAGTGGACCCTGCAGCGTCACCAGGCCACTCGATACGACCCGCGCCAACTCCGCCGCCACTGCCTGGGTGCCGGCTTCGTCCGCGACTTCGATGCGCAGCACCTTTACCACGAACCGCCACCGCTTTTGTCCGGCGGCCGCGCGCCATTGACCAGCACCCGCAACGCCGGCAACAGGTCGCTGGCGATCAGGCCGCGCTCACCTGAGGCCGCAGCACAGTCGCCGGCTTCAGCGTGCAGCGCAACACCCAGGGTCGCTGCCTGAGCCACGTCCAATCCTTGGGCACAAAGGCCACTGATCACCCCAGTCAACAGATCACCCATGCCGCCGCTTGCCATGCCAGGGTTGCCGCCGTCACACAAGGACAGTCTGCCACCAGGGGTTGCCACCAGGGTGCCGACCCCTTTGAGCACCACGGCGCCGCCATGGCGCTGCTGCAATGCCGCCGCAGCCGCGAACCGGTCCGCCTCGACCGCGGCAACCGAGGTGCCGAGCAGCCGGGCGGCCTCTCCCGGATGCGGGGTGAGAATCCAATCGTTGCGGTAGGGCGGCACCTTGAGCTCCGCCAGCAGGTTCAATGCATCAGCATCGACCACCAGCGGCAACCGCGCCTCGAGAACCTGCGCCCACAGCGACCGCGCCCAGGTGTCCTGGCCGAGGCCAGGGCCCACGGTCAGTACACTGGCCCGGCTGACCAACTCGGCAAGCACAGGGCCACTGCGCACCGCTCGAGCCATGAGTTCCGGAGCGCGAGCGTGCGCCGCGACAACGGTGGTGGGCCGTGTGGCCAACGACACCAGGCCACTGCCAGTGCGCACCGCCGCAAGGCCGGCGAGCAAAGCGGCGCCACCCATGCCGCGGTTGCCGCCCACGACCAGGCAGTGTCCAAAACGGCCTTTGTGTGCATCCCTCGCGCGCCCCGGCAGCGCCTCAAGACCGCTGGGATAGCGGTAGCGGGCGACCCGCTGAGTGATTTGCTGAAACGGCGCCTTGGAAACCCCCAGTCGGTCGAACACCAACAGCCCCACGTGATCGGGGCCAGCACCCGTAAAAAGCCCGCGTTTGAGGGCAATGAAGGTCACCGTGAGGTCGGCGCGCACCGCGGTGCCGAGCACCACCCCGGTGTCCGCGTTCAGCCCCGATGGGACATCCAGCGCCATCACTGGACATGGACAGGCATTGATCCAGTCGATGGCGGCGCCATAAACACTCGACACCGGACGATCGACTCCGGTGCCCAAGAGCGCATCCACCACCAGGTCGGCGCCGGTGTTGGGGAGAGAGGGATCGAAGGGGTGTGGCACCACACCAGCATCCAGCGCCAGGCGGGCGGCATTGGCGGCTTCTGCGCTGAGTGATTCGGGTGACTTCAGTGCAAACAGCTGCACCCTGAGCCCTGCACGCCGGGCGAGCGCGGCGACGACGTATCCGTCCCCACCGTTGTTGCCCCCCCCACAGAGCACCACGAGGGATTTCGCCTGGGGCCACTGCCGACGCAGCCGGGTAAAGCTCGCAGCCCCCGCGCGGCGCATCAGTTCGTCGCCGCTGACTCCGTCCAACTCCTGCGCCAGCCGGTCCAGGCGGACGGCGGCTTCTCGCGTGTACAGCCAGTTGGGCAGTGGGCCCGAAATCGAACGCTGGGGCACTTGGGGGTACTCACCGTCGGGCGACACGCGCCCCGTGGCACAATTATACAGCTCAGTGGATCGGTACACGCACCCATGAACCCACCTCAACAGGCGCCTGAACACCCCGAGTTGCACGCCCTGCGCCTGCGCATGGAGCAGTGGGCGCGTGAGCTCGGCTTTGATCAACTCGGTGTGACCGACACCGACCTCAGCGAAGCCGAAGGCCACCTGGCGAACTGGTTGAAACGAGGCGACCACGCCAGCCTAGACTACATGCACCGCCATGGACACAAACGGACCCGGCCCGCGGAACTGGTTCCCGGAACGCTGCGGGTGGTGTCGGTGCGCATGAACTATCTGCCGCCCGACACCCAGCCGCTGCGCATCTTGGCAGACCCGAGCATGGCGTACATCTCGCGGTATGCCCTCGGGCGTGACTACCACAAGACCGTGCGCAAACGATTGGCCACCCTTGCCGAGCGCATTCACACCGAACTCTCTGGGCTCGGCTATCGGGTGTTCGTGGACTCCGCGCCGGTGATGGAGAAGGCGCTTGCTGCCAAAGCGGGGCTGGGCTGGATCGGCAAGAACACCCTGTTGCTCAACCGAGAAGCGGGCTCTTGGTTTTTTCTGGGTGAGATTTACCTCGATGCGCCGCTGCCGCTCGACCCCCAACCCGACCGCACCGGCAGCTGTGGGCGCTGCAGCGCATGCCTGGACGTCTGCCCGACAGGCGCATTTCGCGGCCCCTACCAACTCAACGCACGCCGGTGTATTTCCTACCTCACCATCGAAAACCGCGGGCCGATCCCCGAATCACTTCGCCCGCTCATGGGCAACCGGGTGTTCGGCTGCGATGACTGCCAATGGGTGTGCCCTTGGAACCGCTTCGCGAAACACAGCAGTGAGGGCGACTTTCAGGCCCGCCACGGCCTGGACGCCATGGAATTGCTCACACTGTTCAACTGGGATGAGGCGACCTTCCTGGAACGCACGGCGGGGTCTCCAATCCGCAGGGCCGGCTACTCCGGCTTTCGTCGCAACTTGGTGGTGGCGCTGGGGAATTGGCTGCGTTCGGCCCCGCTGGAAGCCGATTGCGAGCGAGCGGTTGTGGCGCTTAGCGCTGCTGCCGAGGCCGCTGATACGTCGGAGCTGCTGCGCGAGCACCTGCAATGGGCACTCGATCAACTGACCCCGGAAGCCCGGAAGAAATGGGTCCGGTAGTATGCCAACTCGGCAATGGACTCACGCACATCCTCAAGTGCAATGTGGCTCGCCTGCTTGCGAAAACCATCCAGCAGATCTGGCCGCCAGCGGCGCGCCAACTCTTTGATGGTGCTGACATCAAGGTTTCGGTAATGGAAAAAACGCTCCAGTTGCGGCATGTAGCGCGCGAGAAACCGCCGGTCCTGGCAGATGCTGTTGCCGCACATGGGCGACTCCCCCGCCGCCAGGTGTGCGCTCAAAAACTCCAGGGTCAAGCGCTCAACATCGGCCTCGTCATAGCGGCTGGAACGCACCCGATCAATCAAACCCGACGCGCCGTGGTGGGTCTGGTTCCACTCATCCATGGCCGCGAGCCGAGCTTCATCCTGGCGGACCGCCAGCACCGGTCCAACGGCGATCTCATTGAGGTCCTTGTCGGTAACCAAGGTGGCAATTTCGATGATGCGGTCCCCCAGGGGGTCGAGTCCGGTCATCTCCAGGTCGATCCAGATGAGGCGCTGCTGTTCGCCCATGGTGCACTCCTGAGTGGGTTTGCCTGCGGGCATTCTAACCTCCAAGCAACGGCGCCCCAGTGGAAAAGGCGCCACCAACATGCCCACCGCCAGCATGCCTAAGCGGCGCCTCTCCGAGCAACAGCGCCGACGCATCGCGCACCGCCGGTCTCCGCTGCAATCGGGGGGAGGAAGCGAATCGACCAGTGCACCCGCCGCAGAGGGGCTTGTGATCGCCAACCTCGGCCAACGGCTTGAGGTCGAAGACCCCGAAGGCCACCGGTACGGCTGCCACCTGCGTGCCAACCTGCCCACTCCGGTGCCTGGCGACAAGGTGCTGTGGGTGCCGCCCAACCGCCCGCAAGACCAGGGGGTGATCGAATCACGCCTGCCCCGGCGCAATGCCCTCGAACGCCCCGGATTTGATGGCGCCCTCAAACCGATTGCCGCCAACATCGACCAGGTGGTGCTGGTGATGGCACTGGACCCCGAACCCCTGGAACTACAGATTGACCGCCACCTGGTCGCCATCGCCGCCCTCGGCGCCGAGGCGCTGGTGGTGATCAACAAAATCGACCTCGTCAAGGAACTCCCGCAGCGGGCCACAACGGCCGAATCCCTTGGCCGGATGTACCGTGCGCTCGGATATGCAACGCTTGCTGTGTCAAGCCGTCAGGTCCAGGGCATGGCTGACCTGCGGGCCGCACTCAGGGGCCGAATATCCGTGGTGGTGGGCGCCTCAGGGGTTGGAAAATCCGCACTGATTCAAACCTTGCTGCCCCATGAGCGGCTGCGCACAGGCACCGTGTCCGCAGCCAACGCCCGGGGCAAGCACACCACCACCAACGCCAGGCTCTACCACCTCCCGGAGGGCGGTCAACTGATCGACTCCCCCGGAATCCGGGAATTCGGCCTCGGCCACCTCGACGTCAAGGAGATCTATGCAGGGTTCGTGGAACTGGCGCCCGCCTTGGGCCATTGCCGGTTTCGCAGCTGCACCCACCAGCAGGAGCCGGGGTGCGCGCTGCGCGAATACATTCGGGATGGCGCCATGGCCCCGTCCCGCAGGCAAAGCCTAGAGCGCATCTTGCGCGAGCGGGGTCTGGGTGGTGCGCCTTAGCGCGGCACTGCCCCGCCCGCGGTCAGCCTGCTCAGAAAACGAGCTACACTAATTCCATTGCCCCTGCCTGAAACTCCCGGCCACTCGCCACAAGGGTCGACCATGCCGAGCGCCTCCGTGCAACAGACAGAAGCCGAGATCGATTGGGTCACCCGCCTCGAGCAGATCAGCCTGCCCGCGCCACGCTCCACCCTGGGCGCACTTCGGGTCGCGGCCAGCGAATCGCCCCGCTACGACAAGATCGCAGCGGTTCTGCGCACCAACCCATTGCTGTGCCTGAACCTCTTCATCAAAGCCGGCCGCGATGGACGAGAGCGGGTCACCGAGGTGCGCAACATCGAGCACGGTGTCTCACTGCTCGGCGTACACCAGGTGCTGAAGCTCTGCGAGCGGCAAGCAGACCTGAGAACGGCCCAGCCGGAGTACCTCGGAGAAGTCACCCGCGGACTGCATGCCGCCCACATTGCCAAAGCGATTGCGGTGCACAAAGGCCATTACTCCGGCGAGGAAATGTTCTGGGGCACGCTGTTCACACGCATGGGGTACTGGGCTTGCTGGCACAGCGCCTGCGACCTGATGCGCGAGATCGAAGCGCGCGGCCCCTACGCCGATGAAGACGCCCGCCGCAATGCCGAACGGGCGCGCTTCGATGTCTCGCTGGAGGGGCTCAGCTATCAATTGGCCCAGGCCTGGCGCCTGCCCCGGCTCACCGCGCAAGCCCTGTCTCCGTCCCAGCAACCAAGCGAATCCATGCTGCGACAACTCGCGAGCCACGCCCGCACCCGAGGCGACGCACCCGAGCCTGAGCACGCCGAGTTGCTGCGGGTCATGCATGCTCCAGTCACCTCCCTCGTGCTGGCCCATCGCTGGGTGGCCCACTTCGAACAACAGGACGGCGAGGCCCAACATGCCACCGAGCGCATGATGGCCGGTCACCTGCGGACCAGCGTCGAAGCAGCACGAAAGCTGGCACTCGCCGGGACACTGCAGTGCGCCGGCGCTTTCGACCTGCCGAACGCTATCAACCCGGGGCTGCGCCTGGTGATGCTCAAGATGGATCGGCAAGCTCAAGCGGAATTTGAAACCCAGGAATCACCAATCCGCAACACAGAAAAACCAATTGCAGCGATCGAGCAGGCGACGCCGGCAGGCGAACCTGAACCGTCCGCGGACTCGGCCCGTTCACCGCCGCAAGCGCCTGGCAGGCCTGACGCTGCCCTGCTGCGCAGCGTCACTGAACGGCTGCACAGGCAACCAGATACCTTCAAAGACCTCAATGACCTGTGTCAGCAACTGCTGGAAGGTTTCAGTTCTGGAGTGGGCTTGTCTCGTGTGGGCATTGCACTGCTGCGCCCAGCCCAGCAGGTGCTGCAGTTCACCTACACCCGAACAACCCCGGGTCAACAGGATCTGACGGGCCTCTCGATCGACATGCGGGCCGGACTGCTCGCCCAATTGCTTCGACAGCCAACGGCTTTACTGCTCAATGCGCAGAACCGCGACCGTGTGTTGCCGCAGCTACCGGCGAGCTTTTTGCGCGCCACCCAGTGCGACTGCTTCATGATGATGTCACTGTTCGCAAACGAAAGGCCGGTGGGGTTGTGCTACGCAGATGCCGGCCCGAGTGCACCGACGCCAAGCGACCTACAGTTCAAACTGTTTAAGAACCTTGCTGCAGGCGCAAACCATGTGCTCGCGCATCTCGCACGCCGGGCACGCTGACACACCCACGCCCACAGCGCATCGAACCCGGCTGGTACAATGCGACTCACTGTGATCACCCGCACAGAAGAGGAGCACGCAGATGCCAGAGCGGCTGTTCGCCCTGTTGCAGTATCCCCTGCCCCAGCATGGAATCACGCGGATATTCGGCTGGCTTGCGCAGCGGAAATGGCCCTGGCTGGTGCAGCCCTGGATTCACGCCTGGATTCGCGCCTACGGCGTCGACATGAGTGAGGCGGAGTTCGAGAAGCCTGAGTCATACACCACCTTCAACGCATTTTTTACGCGCGCCTTGAAACCTGGGGTCAGATCAATTCCAAAGTGCACAAACGCCCTCATTTCTCCGGTCGACGGAACCCTGAGCGAGTATGGCAGGCTCGATGGCGAGCGGCTGTTGCAGGCCAAAGGCCACGAGTACGACCTCACTGCTCTACTGGGCGATCGAACCCGAGCAGCGCAGTTTAAAGGTGGCGATTTCGGAACCCTGTACTTGGCCCCTGGCGACTACCACCGCATCCATATGCCGATCTCTGGAAGGTTGGTCGAGATGCGCTACATCCCCGGTCGCCTGTTCTC
>DHQM01000081.1:15500-16515 GCA_002408105.1 Gammaproteobacteria bacterium UBA5338
ATGATTGTCGGCGGCATCGACACCACATGGGCGGGAACCGTGTCGCCTCCAGGGCGACGAGCCGAACGCTGGCTGTATCCACCAGCGACTGTCGATCTGCAGCAGGGCGAAGAGGCGGGCTGCTTCCGACTGGGATCAACCGTGATTGTCATCACAGAGCCAGGTCGTGCAGACTGGGATGCAGCACAACCTGGCCGAGTCCAGCTCGGGCAGCCTCTCGCCCGGCTGTCCGAAACAGGCGCGCTGAATCTTTCCTCGGACGCAGAAAAATCTTGAAGTGCAGCTCCAGCAATCAAGCCAAATTAAACTAAAAAGCAGGGTGGTGGCACTGGATGCATGCCCCACCCCACATTCCTAGCAATTTAGAAAATGAATTCGGCTCCAATCGACGCGAAGTCCACATCGGCATCAACGTCGTCGTCATCCAACTCGGCCCGCTCGTACTCGGCCCGGACATTCAAGTTGGGCAGCAGCTTGAGGGCGACCCCCACGCCGTAAAACAGCGTCGACCCATCGCGCTCGTCGCTGAAACCAAGCGGTCCATCGATGTCCGCTTCCCACCACATCTGACCGACCTTTGCGTACACCTTTCCGGCTTCCGAGAAGGGCAAGCCGAACAAGGCCGCACCCGTGTACGCAGATGGGTCCACGGACACACCCAAGTCTTCATACTCACCAAGCTCAATGTACTGCGCTTCGAGGCCCAGCCACGGGGTGACCCAGGCCCCAACGAACGCTTTCCAGCTGCTGCGGTTGTCGTCGAAATTGTCTAGATCTCCAAGGCTGACTGCAGTGTCACCCACTTCCAGGTTATCGAGCTTCCCATAGAGGTAGCTGCCTCCAGCGAATCCGCCCATCCCTTCGTCCGCCATGCTTGCCAGTGGCAACACCGAAAGCAAACTGGAAACACCTGTCACTGTAAGAAACTTGCGCATACGGTTCTCCGTCATCACTTCTATTTTTGGGAGGTAATCAGGCATCGAAACACAAGGTCTCGACGCTGGATTGGAGGCGC
>DHQM01000081.1:16761-18097 GCA_002408105.1 Gammaproteobacteria bacterium UBA5338
CGATCCGCTAACCGAGGTCGCGTGCAAACGGAATCACATCCTGAATGCGGTCAGCGCCCAGAGCCACCATGGCCAAGCGGTCAACCCCAAGGGCAACGCCACTTGTCTGTGGCAGGCCCGCCGCCATGGCAGCCAGGAGCCGCTCATCAGCCTCGGCCGCTGGCAGCCTCTCGGACTGGCGGATTCGTTGGTCCCGTTCGATGCGCCGACGCAACTCCTCCGGGTCATCAAGCTCGTCGTAGCCATTCGCAAGCTCGAGCCCCTGGACATAGAGTTCGAACCGCAGAGCGACCTTGCATCCAGAGCCGTCCAGCTGGCAGCGGGCCAGTGCGGCTTGGCTCTCCGGAAAGCCGGTCACATACAAACCTTGCGGAAATTGGGTGCGGATGTATGGCTCGATGTGATCCACCATCAACAGGTCGAGCCAGAAGTCGGGGTTGGTCTCGGACGTCGTGCCCTCCATAGGCGCTGAGAAACTGCCCTCTGCGAGTTGGATCAGCTCGTCGATGGCGGTGTCGAAGGGGTCAACACCCAGAACCTGCTGGAACAGTTCCCGATAGCTGGTGTGGTGCGGCTGAAACCCGGGCAGAAACAAGCGCACCAGCGCACTCACCTCTTCCATCAACTCTTCGAGCCCATACCCCGGTCGGTACCACTCCAGCATCTGAAATTCAGGGTGGTGTACCCGCCCCGACTCACCGGCGCGAAACGCTGGCCCAAGCTGGTAGATGGGCCCGATTCCAGCGGCCAATAACCGTTTCATGGCCGACTCGGGCGAAGTTTGCAGGTACAGGGGCGATGCGGCTTGACCCGCCTCCACCTTGAAGCTGTCAAGCTGCGGCGCCGAGGCGGTGTAAGGCGCAAGCGCTGGCGTGAACACCTCAATCAGCCCACGGTCGCCGAAAAAGGCACGAATCCGCTGTGCAATCTCAGCCCGGGCCTTGAGGGCCAGCAAGGAGGCCGTGGGCTCCCAAGGGGCCATGGGCTATTTGACGCGGCTTTGGTACTCGCCAGTGCGGGTGTCCACGCGAAGCACTTCGCCCACCGACACAAACAGGGGTACCTTGACCACGGCACCCGTGGAAAGGGTCGCCGGCTTGGTGCCGCCGCTCGCCGTATCGCCCTTGATTCCAGGATCGGTCTCAACGACTTCAAGTTCCACGAACTTTGGCGGAACCACACTGATGGGGCTGTTGTTCCACAGCGTCACCGTGCAGAGGTCCTGTTCACTCAACCACTGTGCCGCGTCTTGCACGGCCTGCGAATCCGCAGCGTACTGCTCGAAGGACTCAGGGTGCATGAAGTGCCAAAGCTCGCCGTCGTTGTACAGGTACTG
>DHQM01000081.1:18325-22290 GCA_002408105.1 Gammaproteobacteria bacterium UBA5338
AGGTCGATATCGAGTACGTCTGCCGCCTCAATTGACTCTCCGGATTTGAACGTGCGCTCCCATACGCGCCCCGTCTTCAGGTTGCGCAACCGAACACGATTAAATGCCTGACCCTTTCCGGGTTTGACAAACTCATTCTCCACGATGGCGCAAGGATCACCCTCCAGAAGGACTTTCAATCCAGAGCGAAACTCATTGGTAGAATAAGTTGCCATACCATCCTCGAAACAGTAACGCGCACGGGTCTTGGGCGATTTTTCACCCGCGCTGATCAAACGGAAACCGCTATGATACTCGCATCTTCAAAGGCTGGGCAGGGCCCCCGTTGGCAGCGGGTGCTGGCGCAGGCAACCCGCAGCATCGCCGAGCTGGCCGGCGAACTGCAGTTGGATCCGAGTGCGTTGAGCGCCGCGGCGGACGCGGATTTCCCCGTGCGTGTGCCCGAGCCGTACCTGCGCAGAATCCGACCAGGTGACCCCCAAGACCCACTGTTGCTGCAGGTCCTGCCCCAACTGGCAGAAACGCTCGACTCACCCGGATTCGTGACAGACCCGCTGGATGAAGCCCACGCGACCCCAATCCCCGGTATGCTGCACAAATACCGCAGCCGCGTGCTGCTGATCCTCAGCGCGGCCTGCGCAGTACACTGCCGGTACTGCTTTCGCCGCCATTTTCCGTATGAAAACCACCAGACAGGTGGTCAGGTGAGCCCCGCGATCCTCAACTACCTGCGCGCTCACCCAGAGGTCGACGAGGTGATCCTGAGTGGCGGAGACCCGCTGACCTTAAGCGATCGCGCGATTGCCGCCTGGGTCGACGCACTCGAAGAGCTCGCCCAGGTGCGCCGGCTCCGAATCCACACACGCCTGCCGATTGTGCTGCCAGAACGTGTGACCCCGACGTTGGCGGCCACCTTTGAGGCCACTCGACTCCAGACGGTGCTCGTGGTACATGCCAACCACCCGCGGGAACTCGACAGCCAGGTGGCTGACGCGATGAATGCGTTGGTGCAAGCAAATGTGAAACTGTTCAATCAGTCTGTGCTGCTGCGGGGTGTCAATGACCGGGTCGACGTGCTCGCCGACTTGAGTGAAGAATTGTTTCGCATCGGTGTCCAGCCGTACTACCTGCACCTGCTCGACCCGGTTGCAGGTGCAGCCCACTTCCAAGTCGACGAAGAGCAGGCGGCGCACCTGTACGACGCGCTGCGCGCCCGGCTGAGCGGATACCTGGTACCGACACTGGTTCGCGAGACGCCTGGCGCACCGGCGAAAACCCCTGTGCGCTGAGTCGAGCGGGCCCGCACAGAGGCC
The DNA here is from genome assembly GCA_002408105.1 of Gammaproteobacteria bacterium UBA5338. Lineage (GTDB taxonomy): Bacteria > Pseudomonadota > Gammaproteobacteria > Pseudomonadales > UBA5862 > UBA5862. The sequence continues at coordinate 19,639 of DHQM01000081.1, forward strand.
GAATCCTCACGTCCCGGCATGATTCAAACCCTGGCCTATACTTTTTTGACGTTTGTCCGACACCGCCTACGGCCAGGCCATGCATCACATCAACGACCACGTTCGCTTCACCGCAACGCCCCCGTTCCAGGATCGGCTGAATTTCGCCGAGCCCACAGTGCCGGCCATTGCCGCCTGGATTCAGGCCCTGCCCATGGCCAACTTGGGAAAAGCCAGCCAAGCGCTGTACCACGGCCTGTCCGAGCTCAACCAACTGGTGCTGAACGCCCCGGCCCGACTGGAGCTCTTGGAACAGTTGCGACCAGCGGTGTACCACCTGAACCAATTGCTGGCCAGATACTACCTCGATCAGCCCACCCAGCTTCCACCAAAGGCGCTGGAATCTGCGCGCCTGTCGCAGGCACTCCAGGCAATGCTGTACCAGGGTTACAACCTGGTGCGCACTGAAACCGACGCCACCGCAGCCGCCTCTTCCAAGAAACTGGCGCCACATTTCGCATTGCTCCACCAGCGCTGCGTCGCCGAACTCGGTCAGTTGTTTTTGCGCAGTTGCCGCCTCTATGCCCCCCACCCCAAGGGCCTGTGGACCGAGCTGCACAGCCACTACCTTGCGGCCGCAGCAACCCGATGCGAAGAGCTGGCGGTCAAAGACCCACAGTTGCTGCGTCGCAGCGAGATTTCGGTGCGGGACCAGTATTTGGCAGTCCTGCTGCTTGACGCGGCCAAACCGCCTCAGCTGCGCCAGCAAGACTTCAGCTCACTGTACAGCGCACTCGAAGAATGGGCTGCCTACGCGTCCATTGGACCGGCAGATACCGCGGGCCGGCAAGGCTACTACCAGCTGCAGTTCGACGTGGATCTCGGGCCACAGTACCAGTTCCGCACGACCTTCCCGGCGAGCGTGGAGGTGCATGCACTCGACCTGTCCACCCTGACCGCTCGGGTTCAGGACTCACAGGAGGACGTTGCGGCAACGGTGGATTGGCTGCACGACGCCCTGCGAGCCCAGCTGATTGAAGCCTGGGGCGAACGCAAGCGGCGCGTTTTAAGCCGAGTCGAATGCAATGACCGCGTCAGCGTGTGCGTCGGACTGCCCTCGATCCATTACCACATCAGCGGCAGCCTGGACTTTGACCAATGGCTGGCCGCGGACCCAAATGGACCCGCAAGCACTGGAGAAGAGAACCCCTTCACCCGATCCCTGCGGCTCGAAGACCGCTACGGCGACGTCTGGAATCTTGCAGCCGATGCCCGTGGTACGGGAGCGCGCGACGCGCAATCGTTCGTGTCTGAAATCCAATTCGATCGCGCGTTGATGGCGGACCAGGGACGCAAAACCAACCTGACCCACGCAGTTGAGGTGATTGATGCAAGCCCCGACGGGTATTGCCTGGAGTGGACCACGCCAATGCCCGAGCGAATCCAGGCTGGAGAGCTGTTGGCCATTCGCGTCAACGACCACCTGCCGTGGTCGGTGGCCGTGGTGCGCTGGCTCAGCCTGCTCGAGGACAACCAACTGCGCACCGGCGTGGAACTGTTGGGCAGCGCAGCCCGCAGTTCAGCAATCTGGCTGCAGCGCAAACTGGGTGGAGAAAGCACCCCAATGCGGGCGTTGCTGCTGCCAGGCGTTCGGGCGAAACGCAAAGCCAGCTCCTTGATCACCTTCAGCCACCCCTTCACAGTCGGCAACAAGGTGGTGTTCCGTGAGGGCCTCGAACGCCGCTCCGCGGTGCTGGTCCAATGCATCGCCAGCAACACCAACTTTGCTCAGTACGAGTACCGCACACTGTCCACGGCGAAAACCCCTGAATCGACGCTGCCGGAAGCTTCGGAGACCAATCCGGACCGGTTCGAGCAACTCTGGAAAATACTCTAACGGGAGCCTGCGAGCATTGATGGCGGCACCCAACAACCTCATGGCGAACGAAAGGACCGAACCGGGCCCGCCTGCCGCAGTCGACCTGCCAGTCATCCGGCTGCTCGTCTGCGATGGCGGTGACGACGCCAGCCAGCCGCTGATCAACGCCATTCGCCAGTCGGGCCAGCCACTGCGTGCGGAAATCATTGCCACCGGCCAGGACCTGGTCGCCCGCACCGAGCACGAAGACTGGGATGCGGTGCTCCTGCGCGGAGCGCCCGCAGCCAACCCGCAGGAGATGCAGCAGTTTTTCGGCACCTGCCCCCCAAGGGACTTGGGCATCCCGGTGATCGCCCAGTGCACCGAAATGGATGCAGAACGCACACTTGAATACCTTGAATTCGGCGTCGGCGCTGTGGTGCCTGCCGAATCGCTGGAGTTGCTGGTGGTCGAGCTGCGCAGGCAGGTGACCCAACGAAGCGATCGCGAACGCAGCGAGCAAGCCGGAAATGACATCGCCGAAGCCGAGATGCGGCTCGAACAGTTGGCCGATGCCGCCGAGATCGCGCTGGCCTATGTCCAGGATGGCCTGCACATGTTCGCGAACCGTGCGTACCAAGCGCTGTTCCGCTGTGAGGACGCCGATGAACTGCTGGCGACTCCCCTGCTCGACTTGATGGTCAGTGAGGGCACACCATCCCTACGGGACTGCCTGAAACCCGGAGCCCTCACAGGTGCAGACCTGTTGGACATCCAGGTCCGCCCGGCCGTGGCCGAAGGTAGATCGGAAGAGC
>DHQM01000131.1 GCA_002408105.1 Gammaproteobacteria bacterium UBA5338
GCGAGGCAGGGGGAGCAGCTCGCTTCACTGGACTTGCTTTCGCGCGCGCGGCTGTCGCTGGCGCTGGCGCTTTGGGGGCAGTGGTCGCCGCCTTGCGAGATGCAGCTCTTGGTGTGGCTTTGGCCTTGGGCTTGGCTTTTGTTGCCGCGTTGGTTTTCGCGGGAGTGGCTTTTTTCGTAGGCATGGATAGGGGTTCCTTCACGGAGGCGGGTTCTGGGGTGGTGGCGTGCAGGGTCGCCACGTCTTTCGTTTGCGCAACTGGGAATCTCAACGAACATCAATTGATCGGGGACTGCTGGCTCGTGGGCACCCTGGCTGAGACAAATTGTGTATAGCGCATTCACGTATGGGGCGCAAGAAAAACAGCCGTTTTTGCCTGTGTTTCCTGTCTAAAGTGCGACGGGTGGGTGCGGGTCTTGTAAGGCTGGGTCAAACGGATGCGAGAGGACAGCAATAGGTTGCACTACTTTGGAGCGATTTGGTTAAAGCACCGCACCCAGGTCGGACTGAATTGGATGCCGCTTTCACGGTTGATTTCGAGAATCGCCCGAACCAAAGGCCGACGTTGAAGGTCACGGTAGGCGCGTTCATGGGTGCGTGCATCGAAGGTGTCGGCGATGGCGATGATCTTGGCACCATCGCAGATCTCCGGTTCACGCAGACCCAACGGGTATCCACTGCCATCGGCGCGCTCATGGTGTTGCAGAACCATTTTTGCGGCGGGCTCCCAGTCGCGCATGCGGTGAAGCAGTTCGTAGGCGGAGCGCGCATGCCCCTGCATCATTTTTTTCTCGTCGAGGTTCAGGCGTTCTTTTTTATGCAGGACGTCCACCGGCAAAAAGGCCATGCTGATGTCATGAACCAGCACCGCGGCGGTGAGTTGTGTTGGATCAACCGGACTTCCGCCTTGGCGGTTCATGGCCAGACACAAGCGCAAAAGGCGGCTGCTGCGTCCATACCAGTACCTGGAGCGTTGTTCCATCGGTTCGATCAGGCCGCGAAGAAACTGCAGGTCGGCCGAGTTCTCGACGGCAAAGTGCTGCAGGGTGTCGTCGACGGAATGGCGGTGCAGGGCGCGATTGGTTGCATGGGGGTCTGCCGGGGGGCGCGCCAACTCGATTTCGTCGATTCGGGTGTGTGGGTCGAGCACCAACAGGGCAGCGTACATGCTGTTGCGCAGCTGGTCCGGCTCGGCGCGACTGACTGCGGCCAGGCTGCTGGCGATTTGCTGTAGGCGGTTTTCATTGAGGTCCCGGTGTTGCGCATGGCCGAGGGATTGGTCGACGATGCGTTGGACATCGTCCAAGGCGAGCAGCCCGATGTCGATCTGCATTTGGTCGTAGCGAATCCGTTCTTGCTGCAGGGCGCTGAGCAGCTCGGAGAGCTGCATGCTGATGGCATCCAGGTAGGTGTTGCCAAGCGGCGCCAGCAGCAGCTGCAGTTCGTCGAGGGCTTGATGCAGCTCGATGAGAAGAGCGGGCTGCTCCGGAAACTCTTCGAAGCTCAGCAGCAAGTGCTCGCCGCGCCGAAGCAAGGGTGGGAGCTGGCGTTCGATGTTTTCGCGAACTGCAGGCGAAGGTGGGGGCGACATGGATTGGGTGCTTTTTTCTTCGGGCGGTGGAATGAATCATGGGCGAAGGTTATGGATCTGTACAGTGGCGTGGCCCAGTGGATTGGAGTCGGTCCATTGTGGTTGGGAATACGAATCGCCTCGGCACTTGGAGTTGTCATATAATCGCCGGCCCTCTTATGGGAATCGCAGTGGGAATCATGGAATTACGAGGACCTGGTCCATGCCTATTTACGAGTACCGTTGTGAAAGTTGTGGTCACGAGCTGGAGGCCCTGCAGAAGATTTCGGACGAACCGCTGACCCAATGTCCGGCTTGTTCGCGGGCAACGCTTGCCCGGTTGATTTCTGCTCCGCGCTTTCGTTTGAAAGGTTCCGGCTGGTATGAAACCGACTTTAAGAAAGGCGGGAGTAAGAAAAACATTGCCGGCGATGGCGAATCTTCGAGTTCAGGATCGAGCGAATCCAAGCCTTCGAGTGGGGGCGGTGCGGCCAGCGACAATGCTGCCTAGCCAGCTGGGAATCACCGATCCGTTCAAAGGGGCTTCGGCCCCTTTGCCTTTTGGGCATCACCAGGGTACGAAACAGCATGCGTAGTCACTACTGTGGCGATCTTCGCCCCGCGCAAATCGGCGAACAACTCAGCCTCTGTGGTTGGGTTCACCGCCGCCGGGACCATGGCGGCGTTATTTTCATCGATCTGCGCGATCGCAGTGGCTTGATTCAGCTGGTGTTCGATCCGGACCAGGCCGAGACCTTCGCACTTGCCGAGCGGTTGCGCAGCGAGTTTGTGATCGGTGTGCATGGACGGCTGCGGGCACGCCCGGACGGCACGCTCAACGCAGAGATGCCGACCGGTGAAGTCGAAGTCCTGGCAGCGGATCTCATAATCTTCAACCCGGCCAAGACGCCACCGTTCCCGCTGGATGAATACCATGCCTCGGGGGAAGACGTGCGCTTGCGCCACCGTTACCTGGATTTGCGGCGCCCAGAAGCGGCCGCCCGGCTGCAGTTTCGAGCGCGGGTCACCCGGGCGATTCGCGCGGCCCTTGAAGCCGAGGGTTTTGCGGAAATGGAAACCCCGATTCTCACTCGTGAGACGCCGGAAGGCGCCCGTGATTACCTCGTCCCGAGCCGAACCCATCCGGGCGAATTTTTTGCCTTGCCACAGTCGCCCCAGTTGTTCAAGCAACTGTTGATGGTGGCGGGATTCGACCGCTACTACCAGATTGCCCGCTGTTTTCGTGATGAAGACTTGCGCGCCGACCGTCAGCCTGAGTTCACTCAGGTCGATCTGGAAGCCTCCTTCGTTGACGAGTCGGACATCATGGGCGTGGTGGAAAACATGCTGCGGTCGCTGTTTCAACAGTGCCTGGACATCGACCTCGGCGACTTTCCTCGATTGACCTATGCCGATGCCATGCGCCGGTATGGAAGTGACCGCCCCGACCTTCGCAACCCGCTGGAACTGGTGGACATTGCAGACCTGATGGAAACGGTGGACTTCAAAGTGTTTCAAGGCCCGGCGCGCGACCCGGATGGACGGGTCGCAGCGCTGCGTCTGCCCGGTGGTGCCAGCCTTTCTCGCAAGGAGATCGATGGCTACACCGAGTATGTCGGTGTCTATGGCGCCCGCGGACTGGCCTACATCAAGGTCAACGATGTCGAAGCTGGTGTTGCCGGACTCCAGTCGCCAATCCTGAAGTTCCTGCCGGAGGCGGTGGTCCTGCAAGTACTTGAGCGGGTCGGTGCAGCCTCTGGCGACCTGGTGTTTTTCGGGGCGGACAAGGCCGGCACTGTCAATGAATCGCTTGGCGCCCTGCGGGTCAAGCTCGGGATCGACCGGGGTCTGTTGCAGGCTACTTGGGCGCCCTGCTGGGTGGTTGATTTTCCCATGTTTGAAGCCGACGCAAACGGTGGTTGGACCGCGCTACACCACCCGTTCACCCAGCCCGCAGGCTCTGTACAAGACCTGCTGAATGACCCGGGGTCAGCCCTTTCTAGGGCCTACGATGTGGTTCTGAATGGCACCGAGGTGGGTGGAGGGTCGATCCGCATTCACCAGTCCGAGATGCAGTCTGCGGTGTTTAGCCTGCTGGGCATTGACCCCCAGCAGGCGGAGCAGAAGTTTGGGTTCCTGTTGAATGCGCTGCGGTACGGGGCGCCGCCCCATGGCGGGCTCGCATTGGGCCTGGACCGCTTGGTGATGCTGATGTGCGGTGCAGATTCGATTCGAGATGTGATCGCGTTCCCCAAAACTCAGTCCGCGGCCTGTTTGTTGACCCAGGCACCGAGCCCGGTTTCGGATCAGCAGCTCAAAGAGTTGAACCTGCGGTTGCGCACCCCGTCGGGCAACTGAGGCGAACCCCCTTTCTTATCCTCACATGTAGGAGCCATGCATGGCTGGGCACAGCAAGTGGTCCAACATCAAGCACCGCAAGGCCGCACAAGACGCCAAGCGCGGCAAGGTGTTTACCAAGCTGATTCGGGAAATCACCGTGGCCGCCCGGCTGGGGGGCGGGGTACCCGAGGACAACCCGAGACTGCGTGCGGCCATTGACAAGGCACTCGGGGCGAACATGCCGCGGGACACCATCGACCGGGCGATCGCGCGGGGGTCCGGGTCCGGTGACGAGGACAACGTTGAAGAGCTGGTGTACGAGGGCTACGCCCCTGGCGGCGTGGCGGTCTATGTCGAGGTCATGACTGACAACCGCAACCGAACCGTTGCGGAGGTGCGTCACGCTTTTAACAAGCACGGCGGCAACCTGGGGACCGATGGCTCGGTGGCTTACCTGTTCACCAAACAAGGTGTATTGAGCTTCGCGCCTGGTGCTGACGAAGAGGCGCTGCTCGAAGCTGGCCTTGAAGCAGGGGCCCAGGACGTGGTTACACAGGACGACGGATCGGTAGAGGTGCTCGCGGATCCGGCTGACTACCTGGCCGTGAAGGAAGCCATGGTGGCTGCCGGCCACCTGCCGGACAACGCTGAACTCGCCATGCTTCCTGCAACCTACGTCGAGTTGGAAGGTGAGCAAGCGCAACAGGTGCTTGAGCTGCTGAACCGATTGGAAGACCTCGACGATGTCCAGAATGTCTACTCGAATGCGGACTTTCCCGACGCGCTGCTCGGTGGCGACTGAACCCAGGACGGTATGCGGGCGCCGACCGACATTGTTCTGGGGATTGATCCCGGCTCGCGGGTGACCGGATACGGGCTTATCGAACTTCGTGGGCGGCAACTTCTGTACCTGGACAGCGGCTGCATCCGCACCAGCCATGTCGAGATGCCGGCGCGCTTAGCGGAAATTTTTCAAGGGGTTGAAACCTTGGTGGCCGAGCACCAGCCGAGCGAGGTGGCGGTCGAGCAGGTCTTTATGGCGCGCAACCCGGATTCGGCGCTCAAGCTGGGTCAGGCACGCGGAGCGGCGCTGGCGGCGGTGGTGCGTGCCCGGTTGCCGGTTGCCGAGTATGCAGCCCGACAGGTCAAGCAGGCAGTGGTAGGCCATGGCGGTGCCGACAAGGCCCAGGTGCAGCGGATGGTGTGTGAATTGCTGCAGTTGCAGCGTTCCCCAGCCAGTGATGCCGCCGATGCCCTTGCCGTCGCGATCTGCCACATCCACAGCCGCGCACTGCGCACGCAACTGAACCCGCGACCGCGCGCCAGGCCTCGGCGCCCGCGGCGCTAGGGGTGCCATCCACCGGAGGTTGACGATGATCGGTCGCATCGAAGGCAAGCTGCTGGAAAAGCGGGGCGGCGAGATCCTGGTGGATGTCCAGGGGTTGGGGTACGAGCTCTCGGTACCGATGACCACATTGTTCAGCTTGCCGGCGCAGGGGCATCAAGTGGTGCTGTTCGTCCATTTGGTTGTGCGTGAAGACGCGCAGCTGCTTTATGGTTTTTCCGGCCGCGCTGAGCGGGATCTGTTCCGGCAGATGATCAAAGTCAGTGGTGTCGGGCCCAAGGTCGCGCTGGCCATTTTGTCGGGGCTGGATGCCGCTGCATTTCGCCGCTGCGTCGAGGCTGAAGATACCGCCACCTTGATTCGCTTGCCTGGCATAGGCCGCAAGACGGCCGAGCGGCTGCTGCTGGACCTGCGGGATCGCCTCGACGGGGTGGGGTCCTCCGCTGAGGCTCCCGCCGTGACCGTTCAATCCGATGATCCAATGCGCGAGGCCGAAGCTGCGCTGATTGCCTTGGGGTACCGGCCGCAGGAAGCGGCCAAAGCCGTGGCGGGCGCCAGCAACGAGTTGGGCGAGTCCGAGTGCTGCAGCGAAGACCTCATTCGGCTGGCCCTCAAGCGCATGGTCAGCGCATAATGCCGATACTGCAACTATAAGCAGCATTTCGCAGCGCTTCGCCGCATCAACACCGGGGGTCCGTCATGCTTGAGTCCGACCGCATCCTGTCTGCAAGCAGTACAGAGCCGGAACGGCATGTTGAGCAGGAGATCCGTCCGCGCACCCTAGCGGACTACCGGGGGCAAACCGAGGTGCGCGACCAGTTGGACATCTTCATTGCCGCAAGCCGCAGCCGTGGAGAAGCGCTGGACCACACCCTGATCTTTGGCCCGCCGGGCCTTGGAAAGACCACCCTGGCGCACATCATTGCGCAGCAAACCCACTCGGAATTCATCAAACTGTCGGCGGTACTGTCAGGCGTCAAGGAAATACGAGCGGCGATTCAGCAGGCTCAGGACGTTCGAGCGTTGCAGCACCGTCGGACGATTTTGTTTGTGGACGAGGTACATCGTTTTAACAAATCGCAGCAAGACGCGTTTTTGCCTCACAGGGCACGCGACAACAGCGC
>DHQM01000052.1:0-3677 GCA_002408105.1 Gammaproteobacteria bacterium UBA5338
ACCGGCGAAGAGGTGATCGGCATCGACATGGACCTGGCGGCCTTGAAACCCGGGCAGTTGATCGAAGCCGAGGTGCGCCGTCCAGATGGGACGGTCCACACCCTGACGCTCAAGTCCCGGGTGGATACGGGCAACGAATTGGCCTACTACCGGGCCGGAGGCATCCTGAACCACGTGTTGCAATCCATGGGCTGAAGCGGCCTTGAACGGGCGTGGCCGGCACGGTGGTCACGCCGCGCTGGCGAAATCGGCACTGGGGACCGATAATTTGCAGGCCGCTGTATGTGGACAGCGGTGTGTCCACGTCCAATAAGGAGCTCCCCAATGCGACGAGCGGTCACGTTGGCGCTTGCAGGTGTTGCTGCAACCGCGCTTCCAGTTACAAGTCAAGCCGACATGATTCTCGGTGTGTTTGCAGGAGCTGCCCTTTGGCAGCAGGAACTCAGCGGTGAGTTCAGTGACTCAAGCACGGTCATTGATGTCGGCGACGACCTCGGGATCGACGACGACAGCAATGCCACCTTTTATGTGGCTCTTGAGCATTTCGTTCCACTGATTCCGAACATTCGGGTCGAGCGCAACGAGATCGAACTGAGCGGGAGCCAGGTATTGACGCGCACCATCGATTTCGGTGGAAACACCTATCTGGCCACAGACCGGGTTCAGTCCGACATCGACCTCGGTCATTTCGACTTTATCTTGTACTACGAGTTGCTCGACAACTGGGTTTCCCTGGACCTGGGTCTGGATGTCAAATGGTTTGACGGGGAAATCGTGCTGCGCAGCGCGGCGAGCGGTGAGGCCTCTGAGGCGCTGGAATCGCCCGTTCCCATGCTGTACGCCAAAGCGAGCCTGAGCCTGCCGTTCACCGGCTGGACCCTGGCTGCCGACCTGCGTGGCATCGGCTACTCCGGTGACAGCTTCACCGACTCCAAGGCATTCGTTGCCTATGAAGGTGGGTATGGGCTGGGGTTTGAGCTGGGTTACCGGCGCTTGGAGCTGGATGTCGACGACCTGGATGATGTCATGGTGAACCTCACCGTCGATGGCGCATACGGCGCGATCACCTACCATTTCTAGCGCACCGCCTCGAGCGTCGCCCCCTGCGCGCAGGGGGCGTGGTCGGTGGGTCAGTCGATGAGCGCCGTGACCTGAGGCAGAATCTTGAGGAAGGTGTGGCCGTCGCCGGTGTGTCCGATGGCCCGGAACACCCATCCGTCGGCGCTGCGGCGCAACTTCCCGATGATCAGCGCACTGTGGTCGCCACCGGCTTCGGCCAGATCGAACCGGGCCAGTTCCTGGTTGTCGACACTGTCGATGACGTAAATGAAAGCGTTGTCGATCTTGGTGAAGTTGAGTTCGCTGAAGCAGGTGACGGTGAACACCAGCGTCTGCACCTCTTTCGGAAGCCGGCTTAGGTTCACGTGGATGACCTCATCGGCGCCAGGTGCGTCGCCGCTTTTGTTGTCACCGGTGTGGGTCACCGCACCGCACTTGCTCTGGTACTGTTGGAACCAAACCTGGTCGACCAGCTGCTTATTGGCATCGAACAACAAGCAAGAAGCATCCAAGTCCACTGCCCGTTGGCGTTTGCCGCCGCCGATCCCGAGCACACCCTTTGACTCCTGGGTCCGCAGATCCCAACCGAGGCCAAACGCCAAGGTCGGCAGTGAGTCCGTCGCGGGTTTGCCGACGGTGATCTCTTCCCCTTTTTTTAGTGCTACAGCCATGGATGGTCTCGCTTGGTCGTCACCTGAAATGGTTCTTATAGCTGGACGGCGGCTGATGCATCAACCACCGGTTGGGCACCATAGCCCAGTTGTCTGATCTGGCGCAATCCGTGGCGTGACTGAGGTCCGAACGGACGCGGACCTGTCCCTGCTGGCTGTGTCAGGTACAGGCTCATGGCTGGCAGTCGCACCAGTACTGGCGGCGGTCCTCCAGCCGCATCATCGTCATGCGCTGGCCCCAAGCGCAGCCCGTGTCCAGGGCGATGCGGTTGGCCAGCCCGGTCTCGCCCGCAAGGGCGGCCCAGTGGCCGAATACGATGGTGCAGTCGTCGTCCGGGTCGCGCGGCCACTCGAACCATGGGCGGAACCCCGCCGGGGCGGACTTGGGTCCGGCTTTGGTGGTGAATTCGAGCCGCCCTGTCGATTCGATGAAACGCATTCGCGTGCAATAGTTGGTGATGGCACGCAGCCGGTCAATGCCTTGCAAGGCGTCATCCCAGCAGCCCGGATGGTTGCCGTGCATCTGCCGCAGGAATGCCGTTGCCCGGTTGGGTTCGGCCAGTGTTTCTGCCACTTCAGTGGTCAGCGCCTGGGCGGTGGCGAGTGTCCAGCAATGGGGGATGCCGGCGTGCACCAGCAGCATGTCCTCGGTGCCTGAGTCGGTGTCCAGGGGGGCCCGGACGAGCAACGGTAGGTGCGCCAGCCAGCTGAGCAGGTCGCCGGCGTCCGGCGCATGCAGAACCGGTACGAGGTCTGGCGGAACCTTGAGCGGGGTGCCCGCCGCGAGGGACAGCAAGTGCAGGTCGTGGTTGCCAAGCACAGCGGTGACCCGGCCCCGCAGTGCAAAGAGAAACTGCAGCGTTTCCAGCGAGTGCGGGCCACGGTTGACCAGGTCTCCAACCAGCCAAAGCCGGTCGGTGGCCGGATCGAAGTTGCATTGGTCCAGCAGCCGGCGCAGCGGGGTGAGGCAGCCTTGTAGATCGCCTACGGCGTAGGTTGCCACGGTCAGTTTAGGGCGTTGGGGGCAGCCAGGGTGAAGGGTGCGATTTCCGCATCGAACAAGGTGCCGTCTTCACTGAGCATTTCGTAACTACCGTGCATCGAGCCGACTGCGGTTTCGAGGATCGCGCCACTCGTGTACCTGTAGCTTGCACCTGGTTCGATGTAGGGCTGCTCACCGACCACGCCCTCGCCGTGCACTTCCTGCACCTGCTGCTCGCCATCGGTGATGATCCAATGGCGGCGAATCAATTGGGCGCCCCGCGAACCCTGATTGGTAACCGTGATGGTGTAGGCAAACACAAACCGCTGCGCCTCGGGCTCTGACTGGTCGGCCAGGTATCCTGTCGCCACTTCGGTTTCGATGTGGTAGCGGGTGTTATCCATCGGCTTGCGGGGTGGGGACCGGTCTCCTGGGGGGGTGATCATGGGGTGGTGCTGGATCATTGATGTTGGTGATGGCGACAAAGTCGTCGACCGAAAGATCTTGCGGGCGCAGGCCGGAATCCAGTCCCAGCGCCGCCAACTGACTCGCCGAAGCCCAAGAGCTTAGCGTATTTCGGATCGTTTTTCGCCTCTGGGAGAAGGCGCTGCGCACCACGGCTTCCAAACGCTTGGGGTCCACATTGGCCCGGCGCTCCGTCGATTTCGGTATGGCTCGCACCACCTGGGAATCCACCTTGGGCGGTGGCGAGAATGCCTGGGGGGGCACCACAAACAGGGGCTCCACCTGACATTGGTATTGCAGCATGACGCTGAGCCGGCCGTAGTCCTTGCTCCCGGGCTCGGCCGCCATGCGTTCGACCACTTCGCGCTGCAGTAGAAAGTGCATATCGGCGATGAGGTGATGGAACCTCAGCAGGCGGAACAGCAGCGGCGTTGAGATGTTGTACGGAAGGTTTCCGACCACCCGCAGAGGCAGGCCACGGGCCGCGAGGTTCGACCATC
>DHQM01000052.1:3972-4367 GCA_002408105.1 Gammaproteobacteria bacterium UBA5338
CAGGGGTTGCAGTTGGCCGATCAGGTCGCGGTCAATTTCAATCAGGTCCAGCGGGCCATCGTGGTCGATCAGCCAGCGGGTGAGCGCGCCGAGACCAGGGCCGATCTCCACCAGATGATCGCCGATGCGTGGGTCGATTGCGTCACGGATGCGTTCGAGCACCTCGGCATCGGCAAGAAAGTGCTGTCCGAACCGCTTGCGGGGATGGTGCGGGCTCATTTCCAGTGCCGTTTGGCCATCGCGATGGCTTGATCGATTGCGTACAACAGGCTGGTGTCACGTGCCCGACCGGTTCCTGCCAGGTCCAGCGCCGTGCCGTGGTCCACTGAGGTTCGCACAAAGGGCAAACCCAGGGTGATGTTCACCGCCTCGCCAAATCCGCGGGATTTGAGCAC
>DHQM01000052.1:4610-11650 GCA_002408105.1 Gammaproteobacteria bacterium UBA5338
CCTGGTCGTGGTACATCGCCACGGTCGCGTCACACTGCGCGAGTTGCTCTGGTGTGTAGAGGGTGTCTGCAGGCAACGGTCCGGTGACATCAATGCCCGCAGCCCGCAGGCGCACGAGTGCTGGGACAATGTGGCGAATCTCTTCGTCGCCGAGGTGGCCGCTTTCGCCAGCGTGGGGGTTCAGGCCCGACACCAGGATGCGTGGGTGATCGACAGCGAACTCGCGTGTCAGGCTTGCCGCGAGGATTCGAATGGTCTCGTGTACTGCGGTTTCGGTGATGGCGTCTGCAACGGCGCGCAGGGGCAGGTGGGTGGTCACCAGGGCGACCTTGAGGCCGGGGCACGCAAGCATCATCACCACCCGCTCCACTCCGGCCGCGGCGGCGAGAAATTCCGTGTGGCCAGTAAATGGGTGCCCGGCCTCATTGATGACGGCTTTGTGAACCGGTGCGGTCACCAAGGCGTGATAGGTCCCAGAAAGGGCGTGTGAGGCGCCCCGATGCAACGTTCGCAGCACGTAGTCTGCATGGGCAGGATCCAGCACGCCGGGAACGACCGGGGCCTCGGTCGCCACCGGGTCGATGTAGAGGCTCTGTGCGGGGGCGGGGTCCGCCTGTTGGCGCCACGGAATCAGCCGCAGGGTCTGGTTGAGCTGGCGAGCGCGGTCGCTGAGCACCTGGGGGTCGCCAATGGCGACCAGGGGTTCTGGCCAGGCCCGCTGGGCAGCGGCAATGACGAGGTCCGGGCCGATGCCAGCGGGTTCGCCGGTGGTCAGTGCGATTGGGTGCATGCGTCGGCGCTGCGTTGGCCAGTCGCCTGGTTACTCAATGAGGTCGACATAGGCCTCGTCGCGGATGCGGCGCAACCAGGTATCGACTTCCTGCTCGAACTTGCGCCGGAATAGCAGTTGACGCGCCTGGTCCTGCTGGAACTCGCGCGACAGGTCGGCCGTCCGTCGGTCATCCAAATGCACCAGCACCCAACCGCGCTCGGTCGCGAAGGGGGCGCTGACCGCGCCGGGTTCGAGCACGCGCACCCGCTCGCGCAGCGCTGGCTCCAACTCATCGAGTGTGCGCCAACCCAGGTCCCCGCCGGCCAGCGCCGTGCCTGAATCATCCGAGTAGACCCGCGCGAGTTCGGTGAATTGTTCGCCGGCGCGGGCCCGTTGGTGCAGTGCCTGCGCAAGCCCCTTGACTTGGGCCTCGCTGCGGATCTCGCTGGGTTGCAAGAGCAACTGGCGGACCCGGTATTGGTCGACGATGCGTACGGTCGCACCACGCTTGTCTTCCAGGCGCACGAAGTGCAATCCGCTCGAGCTCTCGAACGGACCCTCAATCATGCCGATGCGCATCTGCGGAACCGCATCAGCAAAGAGGGTCGGCAGCTCAGACTCGCGGCGCCAGCCGAGGTCAGTGATGCGGGCCTCTGCCTCGGTGCCGGTGGCGCTGGCGAGTTCTTCCAGGCTGGCCCCCGCATCGAGGCGTGCACCGAGCTGGGTGGTGACATCGGCGCGCACGTCGGGGTTGGCTGTGCTCACCAGTAGGTGAGACAGCTGGTACTCGGGCGACAGCTGGGCCTTGCCTTCTTCCGAGGCCAGATAATCCTGAACTTCTTGCTCGCTGATGCGAATGTCGCTGCCCACCACGCCTTGCTGTACGCGTGAGACGCGCAGCTCGCGGCGAATGCTCTCTCGCAGGGCTGCATAGGACAGGCCGTCGGCAGCCAGCGCCCGCTCGAACTGGGGCAGCGCCATGCCGTTCTGTGCGGCGATGCGCGACATCGCCTGGTCGAGCTCAGGTTCAGCGATGCGCACTCCAGCCCGGTCTGCCATTTGCAGTTGCAGGCTTTCCACGATCATCGTCTCCAGCACTTCGCTGTACAGGCGCTGTTCGTCGGGCGCGGGAATTCCACGCCTGGCCAGATTGGCCCGGGCCTCGGCCAAGCGCCCGTTGAGCTCGCTGGCGAGGATGACGTCGTCTTCGACGATCGCGACGGTGGTGTCGAGCCATTCGGTGGCGGCCACGCCAGGGCCTGCGAAACCCAGGCAGAGCACGAGCAGGAGGCGGTGGTACTTGAAGTGCGTCATGGTCGGACCGGTGGTGTCTTCATCTGATGTAATGGGTGGTGCGGCGGCGCATTTCAATGCAGCAGGTAGTCGTCGCGGGACTCCTCGCGCCGATAGAAGCCAGGGATGGAAGACTGCAGCAATTGATCCAGGCTGTTGCCGGTGCCGAACAGGCCCTTGAACACCACCTGCAGGTGGACGGCTGCGTCCAGCGCGAAGGGGTCGGCGGCGTTGGCGTCTTCGCGCCACCATTGGCCGACCACGCGCACCTGCAAACAGCAGTTTTGCCATTCTACCCCGGCGAGGGCTTCCAGTGCGCGGTTGTCCCCAAGATCGTAGTGGTACAGGCCGAGCAGGTGCCAGCTGGCATTGACCGGCAACAGCCCGGAGACCTCCATCTGGCTGGTGTTGGCACCGACCGGGTCGCGCCGATAGCGGTAGCCGAGGTTGAGAAACCGGTGTGGGTTCTCTGCCCAGTTCAGGTGGATTCGGCCCTCGCTGATGCGGCTGAGGCTGGGGTTGGTTTGCAGGGTTGTGTGCAGCCGGGAATAGGCGCCGAGCCGCCATTCCAGTTCGCCGATCAGGGGTGTGCGGGGGTCGGTCTCGGCCGCGGAAGGGGGGCCGCTGAGGGTCACCGCGCGGTCGTCAAAGAAGTAGCTTTGCGCGACAGCGAGCCTCAGCCACTCTTCGCCCTCGATGCTCAACAGGCGGGAGGTCAACCCGAGGGTAACCCGGCGGTCGTCGGAGACCCGGTCGTTGCCGCTGAACAGGTTGCGGCTGAACAGCGTATTGAAGCTCAGGCCTCGGCGCCCGGTGTCGAACAGGGGCAGGTCATCCTGATCCGGCGCTGCGTTCAGCACCAGCAACGCCCGGGGCTCAAGGGTCTGCAGCTGGCGAATACCACCCCAGGCAAACCCGCGCTCCAGCACCACACCGGTGTCGAGGCTGAAGCTGTGTGCGCTGAGTGTCGGGTCCCGATGCTCGCCTGTGCTGTGGTCGGTGAGGTTGTAGTCGCGGAGGTGGAAGTCCCACTGGGGCACGACAAAGCCAGCCTGAGATCGCCACTCATGGGCGAGACTCACATCGAACAGCGTGCGGCTGCCGGTCAGGGCGTCAAGGCCGGTGAGCCCGTCGCTCGCGCGGTCGAAGTCCGCGTACTCTTGGCGGCTTATCAGGTGCCAGTTGCCGAACGCCTGGGGGTACCAGTGCAGGCGCAATTCCGGCAGCTTCTGGTAGGGCGCCGTCAGGTTGGGGTCGAGCCGCTGAAACCCCTCAGCTTCGGCAGCAAAGTCAAAATACTCCCCCTGGTGGGCCAGCAACGCCACTTGGCGGAGGTGGTTCTGACTGCCGCTTGCGAGTCCTCCAGAACCCAGGTCTTCGAGGTAGCTGGTGTCGCTGACTCGGCGTGCATGGGCCTCGAAGCTCCACCGGGATGAGAGTTGCTGGCGGTGGTCCAGGGCCAGCGCCCAGCGTTCGCTCCGTTGCGGCGCGTCGGTGGCTCCGGCTCGGTCATCGGGCAGTACCTCCGCGCGCAAATTGCCGCTGTGCTGGTGCTCGAGGTAGCGGTACTCGGCGCTGACCAGGGTGCCGCGCTGGCTCATCCACTGGGGCGTCAGTGTCAGGTCGCGATTCGGCGCCAGATTGAAGTAGATCGGCAGCGTCAGGCTGGTGCCACGTCGGTCATCTTGGGTGAACGTGGGGATCAAAAACCCCGTGTGGCGACGGTCATCGATGGGGAAATAGAGGTAAGGCCAATAGAGCACACTGAGGTCCCCGAGGCGAAGTCGCGCATGCCAGGCGGACGCGAATCCGCTGTCGGGGTCAATGTGCAAGGATTCGCTGGTGAGTGCCCAGCTTTCCTGGCCCGGATCGCAGCGGGTGAATTCGGCCTGCTCGACCTCTATATTGCCATTCGAGTCCCGGTGCAGCGCCGCAGCTCGTCCGCGCAGGCGCGAGGCGTGGAACAGGAAGTCGCCGTCGGTCAGGTGTGCACTGCGGGTGCGCTGATCCACTGAGGCCGTCTCGGCCCGCAGGACCATGCCAGGTTCACGCAGTTCAATGCCGCCCGTGAGTTCCAGGCGGCTGTCTTCCTGCAGGTAGCGCCCGCGGTCAGCCCGCAGCCGCCAGGGTGACAGCCACACCTCCACGCCTTCGTTGAGCTCGATCCACTCATCCATCACCCAGTTGGCGTAGCCTGTCCACAGCACCAGGTTGCGCGGTGCATCCGGGGCCGGTTGCAGGTTGCGCAACGGGTCGATGTAGACTCCGGTGCAATACGGCGGCAGCTCCCGCAGGATGGCAGGGGGCAGCGTTGCACGCTCAACCCAGTCGGGTGCGGTTTGCTCGGCGTCCGACCCGCCCACCCAGAGTGACAGGGCGGCCAGTGCCCAGCGTCCCGCTTTCAGCACCGGACCCCGCCACCTGCCTTTGTGCGCTTGGCGCTCAGATCATCTCGTCGCGATAATGGAGGCGTTGGATGGGTGGAGGGGGTGGCATGCAGGATCTGCATACCCTGCTGCGTGCCGGCCGGATGAAGACGCCTGGGTGCGTCCCCGGGGTGTCTGAGGAGTTCTGGTTGCATGGTGAAACGGACGGATCGGCTCCGGCAGTGGCTGGCCGGGATTGTAGCAGAGCCCCCGCCAGGCCTGCTGTTGGACGGTGCCGATCCCGCTGGGTTGGAGTTGGCTGCGGTCGCCGGCGACGCCAGCTTTCGCCGCTATTGGCGCCTGACTTCGGTCTGCCCGACCTTGATTGTGATGGACGCGCCACCGGAGTTGGAGCCGAGCGCACATTTTGTGCAGATTGCCGAGGGCTTGCGGGCGCTGAACCTGCCGGTGCCACGGGTGTTTGCTGCCGACCTGAAGCAGGGGTTCTTGCTGTTGGAGGACTTTGGGGACTGCCTGTATGGCGACCGCCTGCTGGCCTCGGTTTCTGAGGAAGTCGATGCCATGTACCGGGAGGCAATCGACTTGCTGGTGCAGTTGCAGCGCCACGAGCAGGTTCCGGGCTGCGTGTTGCCGCGGTTCGATGCAGCCCTGTACGCCGGCGAATACCGCCTGTTCACCGATTGGTTCTTACGCGACACGCTGGAGTTGGCGCTCAGTTCCGATGAACGAGCCCTGGTTGCCGAAGCGGGACTGCGTCTGGAAGAAGTGGCGCTGGGCCAGCCCGCCCGCCCCGTGCACCGTGACTACCATTCCCGCAACCTTCTGTGGAGGGGCGCGGGTGTCGCGCCTGGGATCATCGACTTTCAGGACGCCGTCATTGGCCCTGTCACCTATGACCTGGTTTCGCTGCTCAAGGACTGCTACTTGCATTGGCCTGCAGCGCGGGTGGCCGCGGGGGTCGAGCACTACTGGCACGAGGCCAGGGCTGCCGGAATTCCATTGGGCGATGACCCGGCTGCATTTCGCGTCGATTTCGAGCGCATGGGAATGCAGCGCCACCTCAAGGCGATCGGCATCTTCGCGCGCCTGGCACTGCGGGACGGTAAGCCGAACTACCTGAAGGATGTGTCGCGCATCCTGTTACACCTGCATGAAGCCCGTCCGCAAGACCCAGTGCTCGAAAGGCTGCAGCGCTGGCTGCAGGGGCGGGTCGCACCGGTCGTCGAAGGCGATCTGCGCTTCTTCGCTCCGTGCTGAAACCAGTGGCTGGACCTGCGCTTGCGCAGGGGGCAACCCAGGGTGCAGCCCGGTGCCTTGGGAGTTCGATGCGCTGTTGGCGATTGCCTCGAGGGCGCGTTGACGCTGTTTTGCGCGTGGGGACACAATTGAGGCGCGGCCGCGACGCGGCGGTCGCAAGGATGCCGAATAAGAACAACACGCAAACGGAGGCATGCAATGGCCGCGTACCACCAAGCCGAGCGCCAGGGCCACCTGCTGGTCGTTACCTTCACCCGCCCGGAAGCTGCGAATGCGCTCAACACCGAGGCCTGCGAGCAGTTGCACCGGCTGTTCGATGAATTCTCCCAGGACCCGTCGCTGTGGGTCGCCATCGTGACCGGATCTGGCGATCGCGCGTTCTGTGCCGGCATGGACCTGAAAGACAGCGCCCGAGGTGAAGGGCTGCGCCTGCCGCTTTCGGGGTTCGCTGGCTTGACCCACCGTTTCGACAACTTCAAGCCGGTCATCGCAGCAGTCAACGGAGCGGCCTATGGAGGTGGCATGGAGTTGGTCTTGGCGTGCGACCTGGTGGTGGCTTCCGAGCAGGCCCGGTTCGCGTTGTCCGAGCCACGTGTCGGGGTGGCGGCACTCGCCGGGGGTGTGCACCGGCTGGTGCGTCAAATTGGTCACAAAGCCGCCATGTCCATGCTGCTGACGGGCCGTACCGTGGGCGCGGACGAAGCGCTTCGCATGGGATTCATCAACGAGGTGGTGCCGCCTGACGAGGTGCTGCCGCGGGCCCGAGCCTTGGCCGACGATGTCTTGGCGTGTGCGCCTCTTGCTGTGCGTGCCACCAAGCAGTTGGCGCTTGAGGGCCTCGACCACCCACTGAGCACCGCCATGGCGCGGCAGTACACCGAGGTGGATGCAATGCTGCGCAGCCCCGACGTGCGTGAAGGGGCGCGCGCCTTCACAGAGAAGCGGGCGCCTGCCTGGAGCGGCGAAGGCTAGGGTCGCCCCGGGCGGGGGCGCGCCGCGCCCACCGGGAGCACGGTATACTTGTCGGTTGTCGATTGGGGGCGACGCATGAGAGCGCTCATTCTGGCGGCCGGGCGCGGCGAGCGGCTGCGGCCATTGACCCTGCACACTCCCAAGCCATTGCTGCCGGTGGCCGGGAAACCGCTGATTCAATACCACATTGAGGCGCTGTCTGCGGCTGGCGTGCGCGACCTGGTCATCAATGCCGCACACCTCCAAGACCAGTTGGTGCAGGCGCTCGGTTCGGGGGGCAGCTCAGGTGTACGGATTCGCTATTCGCTGGAGGGACATGGCTCCGCGCTTAATACCGGTGGAGGCATCCACCGTGATCT
>DHQM01000051.1:0-157 GCA_002408105.1 Gammaproteobacteria bacterium UBA5338
CTGCCATCGCCAAGCAGAAAAGGGCCAGGAAGAAGCGGCGGAGGCCACCCCTGTTCATGCGCCATCCGCCGCTGGTGGCGGGCCCGGGATCTTCTCCCCGACCGGGGCATTGGGGTCGGCGGGCTGGTGCTGTGCGTTCGGGTCCTCGGCGGCTTTC
>DHQM01000051.1:477-616 GCA_002408105.1 Gammaproteobacteria bacterium UBA5338
TCTTGTTGCCCTCTGCCGCAGCAGCAACGGCTTCAGGGTGAATCAGGCTCACCAGCTTCCAGCCCGACTCCGGTCGCATCTTGCCATCGGCCACGAATAGCTGGATGTGGCCACGCGGGTCAACCGCGAACAGCGGAAT
>DHQM01000051.1:855-8838 GCA_002408105.1 Gammaproteobacteria bacterium UBA5338
CCGCGAACAGCGGAATGGCCTTCTTGCCATAATGTGCTTTGAATTCGCCAAACCCAAAGCTGTCGGTCAACCGGGTCGTGCGAAGCCGCGCCCCTTGGCTGAGCAGGCTGGCCAGCTTGGGGTAGCTCACTTCGCTGCCGAACAGCGTATACCCGCGGTGGTGCTCGGTGGTCACGCGGTTTTTCTCACGCGCGCCACGCTCCGCACCGCTGAGCAGGGCATACACCTTGTGGCGACTGAACTCACCTTGATAGCGGGAACTGGCGAGCGTATTGAGTTCCGCTTGCGGCGAAAGGCCCAGCAGACGACCAAGCCCACTGAGGTCGATCGCCTGGTGCACCGACGGCGACGCGGCGTTGCCATAGTAGACTTCCAGCCCTTCCATACGTGCAGCCTGCAGCTGATCCCACGCCGAATCCACCAGCACCACCCGCTGCCCCTGTTCTTGAAGCGCCTTGCCAATCTCGCGGGCAACCCGGTTGGCACCCACAATCAGGAATCCCGTGGGCTCAGGTTCGGCCACCTTCAGCAGCTTGGCGACAGGCTTGGCGGTGGCGCTCTGAAACACCACGGTGCCAATGATCACGAGGAATGTGAGGGGCACCAGCAGATTGGCTTCCGCGTACCCTGCGTCCTGAAGGCGCAGGGCAAACAATGCCGATACCGCCGCGGCCACGATGCCCCGCGGTGCGATCCAGGCGAGCATCGCCCGCTCGCGCCAGTTGAGCTTTGAGCCGCGCGTGGCCAGGGCGACCTTCAGGGGACGCACGACGAACTGCAGGGCCGCCAACAGCAACAGGCCAGGAATGCCAATGGCCACGAGCTGGCCCAAGTCCACCCGCGAAGCCAAAATGATGAACAGCCCGGAAATCAGCACCAGACTCAGGTTCTCCTTGAAGCCCAGGACCGCCTCCAGGTCCACCCAGCGCATGTTGGCCAGCACCATGCCCATCACCGTAACCGCGAGCAATCCAGACTCGGCCTGGATCAGATCAGCCGCGGTGAACACGCCAAACACCGACGTCAGCATCACCAGGCTTTGTAGGTATTCGGGGATCAGGTAATTGCGCAGTGCGAGGCCCAGGGCATAGCCGGCAGCAACACCGAGACCGATGCCCACCCCCATGATCACCAAAAAGGCCAGCAGGCTGTGGCCGAGCGCGCCACCACCGTGCATGGCAATGACGAACTCGAACACCACCACGGCCAGCAGCGCACCCAGCGGGTCGATCAGGATGCCTTCCCACCGCAGCACGTTGGCGACGGCCCGGGTGGGCCGAACGGTACGGAGCATCGGGGCGATCACGGTGGGCCCGGTGACCACGCTCACCGCACCGAACAGAAAGCTGAGTGGCCAGGAAAGGCCAATGAGCAGGTGGGTGATCAGGGTAATCGCGAGCCAACTCACCACCAAACCTGAGGTGACCAGCCGGCTGACCACCTCGCCATGGCCACGAATCTCTTCGCGTTTGAGCGTCAGGCTGCCGTCGAAAAGAATCACCGCCACCGACAAGGAGATGATGGGAAACAGCAGGTCACCGAACACCGCCTCGGCGTGCAGCCAACCAAGTACCGGCCCAACCAGAATACCGGCCAGCAGCAGCAGCAGGATTGCTGGAATCCGCAGCCACCAGGCGGTGACTTGGCAAAACAATGTCAGAAGGCCAATGCCGGTCAAAATCGTGAGTGGGCCATGGTCCAAGAGCGGATTCTCCGAAGGGAACGAGAGATGACCTCAAACGCCGCAGCGTCAGGGGCAGGAAAGGTTGGTGCCAGCCGAGTCGTCATGGATGCCGTCCGTGGGCAGATCGCTGTCAAAAGTCGCGCGAACCCGTCCACTCGGACTGACAATCAGCCCCCGGGCGTGAAAGGGGTTACCACCTGCGCCGCAAAACACAAAGGTGCGCGCCGGCGGAATGAGAAACCCAGCCGCATTGAACTGCACCGGGGTGGTGACAGTTGGAACCAGCGTGGCCGCCGTGAACGGGCCCTCCTCCCGCATCAGTGTGTCACCGGCGTCCAGCACCCCGTCCCCATCGAGGTCGGTGAAGACAATGTAGCCCCCGCTCCAGGGCCCCGCCGCGCAGCCTGCAGCCGCATCGCCACTGCACAGGGTGGTCGACACCCCCTGGCGAACGGCTTCGGCACGTGCAAGGGTCAGGTCCCGCTGCAGGGTGTCGCGCGCTGCTTCAACGCGGCTGCGTTCCAAGGTCCCACGCCATGCAGGGGTCGCCACAGCCACCAGCACCACCAAGAGTGCGCTGGTCAGAAGCAGCTCAATGAGGGTAAAGCCACGGTCAGCGCCTGCACCAGGGGTGCGGCCGGGGCGACTGAGGTTGAAGGTGCGCAAGACCAAGTCCTGATGCCCTGTGGTCAAGCGATTCGCAGCGGCCGTGGCAGAGAAAACTCGACTTCCTCTCGTTCACCGGCCATCTCCTCAACATCGGTTGCGCCCAGTTCACGGAGCCGATCGATGATGCGCTGGACCAACACTTCCGGTGCCGAAGCGCCGGCAGTCACCCCCACGCGGGTGGCGCCCGACAACCAGTCGGGCGTCAGTTGTGCTGGGTCGTCCAGCAACTGCGCCTTGGCGCCCATGCGCGAGGCGAGCTCGGCCAACCGATTGGAGTTCGAAGAGTTGGGCGAGCCCACCACCAGCACATGGCCGGCCGCCGCTGCCAGGCGGCGCACGGCGTCCTGCCGGTTCTGGGTCGCATAACAGATGTCATCCTGACGCGGCCCACGAATGGCAGCAAAGCGGGCCTGCAGCACCGACACGATGCGCGCGGTGTCGTCCACGGACAGCGTAGTCTGGGTGACATAGGCAAGCGCATCGGGGTTGTTCACGACCAGCTGTCCAGCCTGCTCTTCGTTTTCCACGAGGTGGATAAGGCCACCGCGGCCCTGCGCGCACTGCCCCATGGTGCCTTCCACCTCCGGGTGCCCGGCGTGCCCGATCAGCACCACCTCCATGCCCTGCTCCGTGTACCGCACCACCTCCATGTGGACCTTGGTTACCAGCGGACAGGTCGCATCGAACACTCGAAGCCCAAGCTTCTCCGCCGCCTGGCGCACCTGCTGGGCGACTCCGTGGGCACTGAACACCGCTGTTGCGCCTGCGGGGATCTCATCGACCTCTTCAACAAACACCGCCCCCCGGTTGCGCAGTGACTCCACCACGAAGCGGTTGTGCACGACCTCGTGGCGAACATAAATGGGCGCGCCAAACAGGTCGAGGGCGCGCTCAACGATGTCGATGGCGCGGTCTACCCCGGCACAAAAACCGCGCGGGTTGGCAAGCAGGATCTTCATGGATTGCGCGTTCCTGGCGGCTGCGGTCGGAGCTAGTCTAGCAGGCTGCGCGGCGACGCCGCACGCACACTGCGGACTAGTTTGCGGGCTCGACCGCCAGCACCGCAACGCGGAACCAGAGCGCGCGCCCGGCCAGCGGATGGTTGAAGTCCACCACCACGAACTGTGGACCCAGTTCAGCCACCACCCCGGCAAGCTCACCGCCGGCGGGGTCCGCGAAGGAGACCACCAGCCCTTCTTCAAGCAGCAGGTCGGAGCCGAACTGCTCACGCCGAAAGCGCTGCAGGTTGCTGGGATTGTGGGCCCCGAACGCCTGCTCCGGGGGAATCTCAAAGCGGGCCTCATCTCCGCATGCAAGGCCGACAAGGCAGGCTTCAAAGCCGGATGGCAGGTTGCCGTCACCCACACAGAGCTCAGCGGGCTCGCCAGCGAAAGTCGAGTCCACCACGGCCCCTTCGTCCAACAAGCCCAACTCAAAGTGCAGGCGCACCCGGCTGCCGGGGCCGATCACCGCAGCCGCTTCAGACATCCGCTTGGGCTCCGCTTCCGCGCCGCACCATCGGCTCGAAGATCAACATGGCCGCGCCGATGGTGATTGCGGTGTCCGCAAGGTTAAAGGCAGGGAAAGCGGCCCCCCGCCAGTGGAAGAGGAGAAAATCGACCACATGACCGAGGGCCACACGGTCCCAAAGGTTGCCCCAAGCGCCTCCCAGAATCAGGGCGAGGGCACTGGCCGTCCACCAGTGACCGGCCGGAAGGCGCCACAGCCAGATCACGAGCCCCACCGACACCACCAGGGTCACGACCACAAAAAACCCAAGCTGCCAGCCGCCCGCGTCCGCCAGCAAGCTGAAGGCCGCTCCGGTGTTGTGCACGTGGACCCAGGAGAAGAACGGCGTGACATCCACCCGCGCAGCGGGGGCGAGCGCGGCTTGCACGCAGGCCTTGCTGAGTTGGTCAGCTGCCACCACCAAGGCACTCAAGGCCAGCCAGCGCCACCGCACCGCCGTGACAGACTCAGCGTCGGTCATGCGTAGCGGCGCACTTCGCCGGCGGTCTCGATGTTGTCCACACAGCGGCTGCAGATGTGCGGATGGGCGCTGCTCGCGCCCACATCCGCGCGGCGGTGCCAGCAGCGTTCGCACTTCTCGTGCGGCGACGCAGTCACCTCGATGCGCAGCCCAGCCAGCTCGCTGGCCACCCCCCGATCAGGCTGCTCTTCCAGAGACACCAATTCTGCCGAAGAGGTGATCAACAAGAACCGCAACTCGTCGCCAAGCCGGGCGAGTTCCGAGTGCAGCTCGGGTGCGACGGCCAGCACCACCTCTGCCTCAAGACTGCCGCCAAGAACCCCGGCCGCGCGCTGGCGTTCGAGTTCCTTGTTGACGGCCTCACGGACCTGCACCATTTTCGACCAATAGGCCATGTCCATGTCGGCGGGCAAGTGCGGCGCGTCCGGCTGGTGCCACTCGGCGAGAAACACCGAATCCTCTCGTGGACCAGGCAGCGACTGCCAGATTTCCTCAGCGGTAAAACTGAGGATGGGCGCCAGCCAACGCACCAGCATTTCCGCCAGGTGGTGGAGGGCGGTCTGCGCCGAGCGGCGCGCATGGCTGTGCGCACCGGCGGTGTACTGGCGGTCCTTGATGATGTCGAGATAGAACCCGCCAAGCTCATTGACACAAAAATTGTGCAGCCGCTGATAGATGTGGTGAAACGCGAAGGCATCGTAGGCCGCGACCAACTCGCCCTGCAGCGCGGTCGCGCGGCACAACACCCAGCGGTCCAGCACCACCAGTTCCTGCAGCGACAACGCGTCGGACTCGGGGTCGAAGCCCGAGAGGTTGGCGAGTAGAAACCGCGCGGTGTTGCGGATGCGACGGTAGGAGTCCGCTGCGCGCTTGAGGATTTCCTCCGAAACGCTGATTTCGCCGCGATAGTCTGTGGATGCGATCCATAGGCGCAGCACGTCTGCGCCCAGGCTGTTCCACACAGACTGGGGCGCCACCACGTTGCCGAGTGACTTCGACATCTTGCGGCCATTGGCATCGACAGTGAACCCATGGGTCAGCAGGGTTCGGTAAGGGGCTGCGCCAGTGGCTGCGATGGCGGTCAGCAGTGAGGATTGAAACCAGCCGCGGTGTTGGTCAGAGCCTTCCAGGTAGAGGTCTGCCGGCAGCCCGAGCCCTTCGCGACGCTGCATCACGGCGGCGAAACTGGCCCCGGAGTCGAACCAGACATCCAGGGTATCGGTCACTTTGCGGTAGCGTTCGGCATCGGCTTCGTCCAAAAGCACCTCGGGTTCCAGCTCGAACCAGGCATCGATGCCGTCGGCCTCGACCAGCGCCGCCACGGCTTCCAACAGCTCCGGGGTTCTTGGGTGCAGGGCGTCGGTTTCGCGGTCGACAAACAGCGGAATCGGAACCCCCCAGGCCCGCTGGCGGGAGATGCACCAATCCGGTCGCTGGGTCAGCATGCCCTGCATGCGCGCACGCCCCCACGAAGGCTCGAACTGCACCGCTTCGATTGCCGCCTCGGCCGCATCGAGCAGCCCCGCCTGGGTCATGCTGATGAACCATTGTGCGGTGGCGCGAAAAATCAGGGGCGACTTGTGGCGCCAGCAGTGGGGGTAGCTGTGCTGTAGGGTTTCATGGGCCAGCAGTGCACCAGAGGCGGACAACCTTTCGACAATCTTTGGGTTCGCGCCGAACACCGGCAGGCCGCCAAACTCGGGCACATCCGCACGGAATCGGCCGCGTTCGTCCACCGGATTGTCGATGTCGAGCCCATAGGCGAGACCAACCTGGTGGTCCTCAAGGCCGTGACCAGGCGCCGTGTGAACGGCCCCGGTGCCGGCTTCGGTGGTGACATGTTCGCCAAGCACCACTGGCACCTGCCGGTCCATGAACGGGTGAGACAGGCTTGCTCCCTCCAGCTGCCGGCCCTTGGCGTGGCCGAGCACCCGGTGGTGGGCGATGCCCGCACGCTGCAATACGGGCTCAACCAGGGCCTCTGCCAGCACCAGGCGCTCGGGTCCGTGCTGATCGCCGTCGACGGCGATCAGCACGTAATCGACCTCAGGGTGCAACGCCACCGCCTGATTGGCCGGCAGCGTCCAGGGCGTGGTGGTCCAGATCACCACAGAAACCGGGCCGCTGCCACCCCCCGCCCCGTCGGGCTCGAACCGGTCGGCGAGCAACTCAGGCTCGGTCGCGGCGAAACGCACATCGACCGCTGGGGAGGACTTGTCCTGGTATTCGACTTCGGCTTCAGCCAGTGCTGAAGCGCAGTCCAGGCACCAGTGCACCGGCTTGAATCCCTTGTGCAGGTGGCCGTTCGCGATGATGCGCCCCAGGGTTCGAATGATGTCTGCCTCGAACGCCGGCGCCATGGTCAAATACGGCTGCGCCCAGTCGGCAACGACCCCGAGCCGCTGAAAATCCTGCGACTGGCGCTCGATTTGTTTGGTCGCATAGGCCCGGCAGGCGTCGCGGAACGCCCGCGGTGACACCTTGTGCCCGGCCCGTCCGACTTTCTTTTCGACCTGGTGCTCGATGGGCAGTCCGTGGCAGTCCCAGCCAGGGACATAGGGGACGTCGTAACCGCTCAGGGTTTTCGCCTTGACGATGATGTCCTTGAGGACCTTGTTCACCGAGTGACCCAGGTGAATTTCACCGTTTGCGTACGGCGGCCCATCGTGCAGCAGGTACTTGGGGCGCCCTGCCCGGGCTGCACGGATTTGTGCGTAGAGGTCCTCCGACTGCCACTTCGCCAGCATCTTGGGCTCGCGTTGCGCCAGGTTGGCGCGCATGGGAAAGTCAGTTGCCGGCAAGTTGAGGCTGTGTTTATAGTCGGTCATATAACGCCCGAATGACTAGGTACGCAGCGTGCTGTTGTCGCTGTCTGACTGGGCCATGCGGCCACGAAAATGGTCCCGTGCCGCATGGATGTCGGCCTCCATCGCACGCCGCAGGGCGTCGATGTCGGGAAACTTGGTCTGCCCGCGCAGCCAGGCCGCAAAGCGAACCTCCAAACGTTCGCCATAGAGATTGTCCGAGTAGTCCAGGACGTGCACCTCAAGCACAGGTCGCGTGCCGTCCACCGTCGGGCGGGTGCCGACGCTGGCCACGGCGGGATGCCATCGGCCACCGAAACGCACGTCTGCGGCGTAGACGCCTTCCAGCGGCGGGCGCCCAGTGATCCCAATGTTGGCGGTGGGCACACCGAGCTTGCGGCCGAGTTGCTCACCCGGAATCACCCGGCCACACATTGTGTAGCGCCAGCCGAGCAAACGCTCGGCAGCGTCCAACGCATTGTCTTCCAATAACCCACGCACCCTGGTGCTGCTGACGCGTTCACCGCCCAAGAGAAAGCTTGGGGTCGCTGCCACGGTGAAGCCCTGCACCTGGCCGGCGGCCTGTAAGGTCGCGAAGTCACCACTGCGCCCGGCGCCGAAACGAAAGTCGTCTCCAATCACCAGGTGACGCACACCCAGGCCAGAGACCAGCAGCCCGTCGATAAACGCCTCGGTCGACATGCACCGCAGGCCCTCATCGAAGCGCAGCACGAGCAGCCGCGCCACCCCCGCCTCGGCCAGACGCAGCGCCTTGCTGCGCAGGGAAGTCAGCCGAGGCGGCGCAGCGGCGGGGCTGAAGCGGAGCGCCGCGGCCT
>DHQM01000246.1:0-1894 GCA_002408105.1 Gammaproteobacteria bacterium UBA5338
GTGGTTGGCGTTCACCAGAAACGACTACCTCGGGCTCGCCAACCACCCGCGGGTGGTCGAGGCCTTGGCAACCGGCGCGCGGCGCTGGGGCGCTGGGGCCGGCGCGGCCCACCTGGTCAATGGCCACAGTGCTGCGCACCATGCTCTGGAGGAAGCCCTGGCACGCTACACCGGCTACCCGCGGGCGCTTCTGTTCTCAACCGGATACCACGCCAATCTCGCTGTGCTTGGTACCCTGGCCGAGCGCGGTGACTTGCTGCTGCAGGACAAGCTGAACCATGCCTCGCTGCTCGATGGCGGGCGGTTGTCACGGGCGCGCATGCAACGGTACCGCCACGGTGACATCGCTCACCTGCGCGAGCTGCTCGAGCCGGCCCCACCCGGCCGCGCAATGGTTGCCACCGACGGTGTATTCAGCATGGACGGCGACCTTGCCCCTTTGCGCGAACTCGCCGCCCTGGCAAACAGCCGCGGGGATTGGTTGATGGTGGACGATGCCCATGGCTTCGGTGTTCTCGGAGACGGCCGTGGCAGCGTTGCGGAAGCGGGCTTGCGCCCTGATCAAGTGCCGATCTACATGGCCACCCTGGGAAAAGCTTGCGGCGTATTCGGTGCCTTCGTCGCGGGCTCAGAGACCCTGATCGAAACCCTGATCAACCGCGCCCGGCCCTACGTGTACACCACTGCACTGCCACCAGCCCTCGCCGAGGCAACCTTGGCCGCACTCGAGTTGATCGAACAGGAGCCCGAGCGCCGCCAGCGGCTACAGGACCGAATCGCCCAGTTGCGCAAAGGGGCTTGCGAACTCGGCTTGCCGCTGGCGCCTTCGGCCACCGCAATCCAGCCACTGATTCTTGGCGACGATGCCACCGCCTTGGCCTGGGCCACCGCCCTTGAAGCGCGCGGCATCCTGGTCACCGCCATTCGCCCACCCACGGTTCCCGAGGGCAAGGCCCGGCTGCGCATCGCCCTCAGCACCGCGCACAGCAGCGCCGATGTTGACCGCCTGCTCGAAGCCCTCGCCACGCTGCCGGAGACCGACTGATGGTGCCGAACGCGAGGCCGGATGCCGGCGACGGCGCCGGGTTACGGCTGGACCGGCGGCTGCTGCGCCGCGCCTGCGGGCGTGCCGCGCGGCAGTACGAGGCCGGCGCGGTGCTGCAGAAAGCTGTCCTGGCGCATTGCCTGGAGCGGCTGGACCTGGTGCGTCTGACGCCGCAGGTGATCGTGGACCTTGGCAGCGGTCCCGGCCTGGCCGGGCGTGCGTTGCGCAAGCGCTACCGTGGTGCGCGGGTGTTCAGCGTCGACTTCGCGCTCGACATGGTGCGCCACGCGCAGCGTCGACGCGGGTGGTGGAAGCGGCGCGACGGCATCTGTGCCGACGCGCAGGCGCTGCCGCTGGCCGATGCCAGCGTCGATCTGGTGTTCAGCAACCTGTGTCTTTACCTGTGCGAGNNCCGCCTGCTCGAAGCCCTCGCCCGGCTACAACACCAGCCACCCCAACTGCAGGACACCGCATGAACGCTGCACTGCCATCGGCCAATGCCCAAAACGGCAACCGCATCACCAAGGCCGCTGTGGCGCGCTCGTTCAGCCGTGCAGCCGGCAGCTACGACAGGGTGGCAGAATTGCAACGCCACGCAGGTGAGCGCCTGTTGGCGCAGGTACCCCCGGACTTTGAGGCCACCACCCTGGTGGACGGCGGCGCTGGCACCGGGTTTTTCGCACCACTGCTGAACGCGCGGCTTGCGCCAAACCGGTTGATCCTGCTCGACATCGCGCCAGGCATGCTCGCCTTCGCCCGCGACCGGCGCCCAACGGCCAGCGCCCGCCACCTGTGCGCCGACCTCGAAGCGCTGCCGTTGGCAACCGGGACCGTCGACTTGCTTTTCAC
>DHQM01000246.1:2057-3181 GCA_002408105.1 Gammaproteobacteria bacterium UBA5338
AGCGAACCACAAGCCTCGCCATCCAATGGCTCGCCGACCTGCCTGGCTTCTTTCGCGAAGCTGCGCGTGTGCTCAGACCCGGCGGGCGGCTACTGTTTGCCACGCTGGGCCCAGCAACCCTGCAGGAAATGCGCGCGGCCTGGCAACAAGTCGACAGCGCGGTTCACGTCAACCGCTTCACCTCCGCGGAGGCAGTGCATGCATCCGCGGGCCCGGCCGACTGGAGCGAATTTCACCTGGAGGAAGAACTGCGCGTGCGCCACTATGCCCAACTGCGAGACCTGACCCACGAACTGAAAGCGCTAGGCGCTCACAACCTCAGTCAGGAGCAGCCCAAAGGCTTGGCCGGGCGCGGTCGACTGCAGCGCTTCCGCACCGCCTACGAAGCCCTGCGCACCCCATCAGGCCTCCCCGCCAGCTGGCAGCTGTTGTACGGCAGTGCCGTCCGATGAGTTTTGCGGCCTACCTCACCGGCACCGACACCGATGCTGGAAAAACTCTGGTGGCCGGCGCGCTGCTGCACCTGGCCCGGCGCAGTGGCTGCTCCACTGCGGGCGTCAAACCCGTCGCGTCCGGTTGTGAGCGCGATGCCACCGGCACCCTGCGCAACCGCGATGCACTCTGCCTGCAACAGGAAACCCAGCCAGCGCTCGCGTACGCGCAAATCAACCCCATCGCCCTGGAACCCGCAATCGCCCCTCACATCGCCGCCCATGAATGCGGCGTCGACCTCAACGTCGCTACCCTGGCAAGAGGCTGCAATGCAGTGTTGGAGTTGGGTCGAGATTTCACCCTGGTGGAAGGGGCCGGCGGCTGGCGCGTACCCTTGAACACCCACGAGACCCTCGCGGACCTGGCCAAGGCGCTGCGCTTGCCGGTGATCCTGGTGGTGGGCAAACGCGAGGCCGAAGAAGGCACCGTGGCGGTGCGCCGGCTGGGCGGCAAAGCCCAGGAGGTGATGACCCTTGAGGCTGCGCTCAGCGCCCTGACAGACGAAGCGCGCTCGCCTCTGTAGCGGAGCTGACCACGCCGGCACGATCAGACGGCCCGCAGGACGTGTGAATGCTACCGCCCGTCAGCGGCAGACCCGCGCACGGTAGGCGCTCGGCGCCTCACCGTGCACC
>DHQM01000246.1:3209-3941 GCA_002408105.1 Gammaproteobacteria bacterium UBA5338
GATCCTGGTGGTGGGCATGCGCCTTGGGTGCATCAACCACGCCGTTCTCAGCGCTGAAGCGATTCGGGCCGACGGGCTGGAGCTGGTCGGATGGGTCGCGAATCAGGCCGTGCCTGAGATGGCGCGGTTCAATGAAAACCTAGCAACCCTCACAGCCTTGATGCCTGCGCCATTGCTCGGCAGCATACCGCATTTGCAACGACCGAACTCAGAGTCGGCCGCGCACTACCTGGACCTTGGACTTCTGCCTTTGAAAGCCGCAACGACCAGCTAGCCGCCAACCACCGTTTTCCAACAGCGGCCGTCCATCTTCAGCTCAATTTCATCACCTGGCACCAAAGGTCCGACTCCGGCTGGGGTGCCGGTCAATACGACATCTCCCGGTAACAGCGTGAACAATTGGCTGATTTCGGTCAGCAGGCTGGCCGGATCAAACAGCATGTCTGCCACCTGCCCATGCTGACGCAGAGTGCCGTTGATGTGGGACTCGAACACCAGTTCGGCCATCGGCGGCAGTTGGTCCAAGGACACCCAGGGCGTGACCGGGCAGGCACCGTCAAACGCCTTGGCACGCTCCCAGGGATGCCCCTTGGCCTTGAGTTCAGACTGCACGGCACGAAGGGTCAGGTCAAGCGCGACCCCAGCGGCTGCGACCGCATCCAGCACCGCTCCCGTGGAACGGCGTGACAACGGCGCTCGGATCAGCAGGGCGAGCTCAGCTTCCGCCTCGAC
>DHQM01000246.1:4095-14166 GCA_002408105.1 Gammaproteobacteria bacterium UBA5338
CCTCGCAGGGGCCAAGGCCGGCAGGAAGCCCCCAGGGTGCTTCGAAGGCAACCAACGCGGTCGATGGCTTCATGAACAGCACCGGAGCGTCTGGAATCGGGTTGCCCAATTCACGGGCATGGGCGGCGTAGTTGCGACCCACACACACCACTTTGCCCGGGGGCAGGTCAAGGGATTCGCCCGCTGCGCTGCGGTGCTGATAAGGGCTGTGCTCAGCCATCGATGAGTTTTCCAGGATTCATGATTCCGCTTGGGTCGAGCACACGCTTGAGTTGACGCATCAATTCGATTTCAACGGTGCTGCGCGAATGGTGCAAATAAGGTTTCTTGATCAGGCCCACGCCATGCTCAGCCGATACACTGCCACCGTAGCGGGCGACGGCTGCGTAGACCCACTCGCTGACCCGCCCACATTCGGTAAAAAACCGGTCTTTGTCCCAATCCTCAGGGCAGAGAATGTTCAGGTGCAGGTTGCCATCGCCAATGTGCCCAAACCAGACCACCTCGAACTCGGGGTAGGCCTTGCCAACGATGGCATCGATTTCGTCAAGGAACTGGGGAATGTCCCGCACCCGCACGGAGATGTCGTTCTTGTAGGGCGTGCGCGGGGCGATGCTCTCTGAGATCCGCTCGCGCAACGCCCAGAGCCGCTCTGCCTGGGCCTCGCTCTGGCTAACCACGCCGTCCAGAACCACGCCGTCCTCGACGGCGGCCTCGAACAACTCGAACAGGGTCGCCTCGGTTGCATCATCCCCACGCTCCAGCTCGACCAGGCAATAGTATGGCGCTGCGCTGGCAAATGGCCGGGACAGGTCACCGTGGGCCAAGACCTGCCCCAGTGCAGGCTCGGAAAAAAACTCGAATGCAGTAAGCCGCAGTGCCGCACGAAACCGGTGCAGCACGTCCATGATGGCACCAAGCGCAGGGACCGCCACCACCATCACCTGCAAGGGCGGCGGCGACGGCGCCAAACGCATGGTCGCCTCGACAATGACCCCGAGGGTACCTTCTGACCCAATGAACAAATGCCGCAAATCGTATCCAGTGGCGTTTTTGATGAGCCCTCGGTTGAGGTCCAGCAGTTCACCGGTTCCGGTCACCACTTTGAGGCCAGCGACCCAGTCGCGGGTCATCCCATACCGGAGCACCTTGATGCCGCCGGCATTGGTTGCGATGTTGCCACCGATTCGGCTTGACCCCGAGGAGGCGAAGTCCACCGGGTACATCAGCCCGTGCGCCTGCGCGAACGCCTGCAACTCTGCGGTGACCACACCTGCCTGCACCTGGACCGTGCGGTCCAGGGGATTGAACTCGCCGATGCGGTTGAGCCGATCGGTCGCCAGAACCAATTCGCCCGCGGCGGCCACCGCGCCACCACTGAGTCCGGTGCGCCCGCCAGAGGGCACCAGCGCGATCCCCTCGGCTGCTGCCAGGCGCACCAGCTCCACCACCTGCTCCGTGCTGCTCGGCAGGGCCACGGCCGCTGGAGCGCTGTCGTACTGGCGGGTCCAATCGGTGCCGAAGGGGCGCGCTTCATCGCAGTCGGTGATCAGCCCATTCTGGCCAAGGATGGCTTGCAACGGGCCCAACAAGGCCGAGGGTAGGTGGGCGGGGGGTGCTGTCATGCCGACTGGAACTCCGCGAGACCGAAACGGCGCATGATACGCGGCGCCGCGGGGGGCTGTCAGGACAGGCGGTGCACCGCCCGAGTCACCGTGTTAGGGTTCGCCGACGGCATCCAGCCAGGGCCCACACAGCACAGGGAGGGGTTTGCAATGAGCCAACAGACCCAGGCCGAGGGACACTGCCTGTGTCGCCGTGTACAGGTGCGGGCGGACAGCATGGCCCTCGAGGTGGGGGCTTGCCACTGTACGATGTGCCGGCGCTGGGGTGGCGGCCCCTTTGTGGAGGTGCACTGTGGCACCGCAGTGCACTTCTCCGGCGAGGAGCACATCCGCCTGTTCAGCTCCTCCGATTGGGCTGAACGCGGGTTTTGCAGCCACTGCGGGACCCACCTCTTCTACCGCCTCAAGCACGACAGCAGCCACATCATGCCGGCGGGCCTATTTGGCGATGACCCGCGCCTCAAGCTGACCACTCAGGTGTTCGTGGATGAACAGCCCCACTATTACCAGTTTGCCAACGACACCCTGTGTTTGACGGGCGAACAGGTGTTCGAACAGTTTTCTGGGGACACCGAGTAGCCACCCCAGCACACCAGGAGGCCGACCGCATGGAGCGTGTTACAGGCATTGGCGGGTTCTTTTTTCGCGCCCAGGATCCCACCGCTTTGGCCCGCTGGTACACCCAACACCTCGGCATAGACCCGGTTCCAGAAGACTACAGCACCGCGCCCTGGATGCCCGCGGCCGGGCCGACTGTGTTCGCGCCCTTTCCTGCTGACACCGACTACTTCGGCCACGCGGCCTGCCAGTGGATGCTCAATTTTCGAGTCGCCGATCTGGACGCCATGGTGCGCCAACTGCAAGCGGTGGGCATCCGGGTTGAGCTGGACCCGACACGACATCCGAACGGTCGCTTCGCCCGCCTGAACGACCCAGAAGGCAACCCAATCGAACTCTGGGAGCCGGCCCAGCCCGACCACGCCAATCCGCCTCGGTGAAGGCCATGCCATCGCACCTGTTCTCTGAGTTTGCCGTCATCGGGCCGACAGGGACTGTCGACCTCGAGCCGGTCGACCCCAGCCTGTACGCGCGGCTTGATGCAGAGTACGGCGGCTTCGATGGACACCTGTTGGTGAGCGCTCACTCGTTTGATGAAGACTGGGATACCTGGGAGGTTCACCCAGCGGGCGACGAGCTGGTGGTGCTCATCCGTGGGTGGGCCCAGCTGGTTCTGCAGGGTCCCAATGGCGAGACGACACAGGACCTGGCGCGGCCCGGGGACTTCTGCCTGGTGCCCAAGGGCGCATGGCACACCGCCCGCATCAACCAGCCAACCCAGTTGCTGTTCATCACCCCTGGCGCCAACACCAGCAACGCTGAGAAACCGCCCAGCTCAGTCTGACGGCAGTGCGACAAGACCATCGAGTCGGCTGACTTCGTCCCGGGCTGCGGCCCAGGCCGCACGTGCTACACTCGCGCCCCCTGGCCTGTTCGAATCGACTGGGAACCAACGCTTCCGATGAAACTCTCGCTGCCCAAATCATCCATCAACGTGCTGCTGCTCGAAGGCATCCACCGCAATGCCATCGAGACCTTTCAAGCTGCGGGCTACACCAGCATCGAAGCCTTGCCCACCGCACTCACCGGAGACGAACTGCGCGAGCGCATCGCCGACGCCCATTTCGTTGGCATTCGCTCGCGCACCCAGCTGACTGCGCCGGTGCTCGAAGCGGCCCGCAAACTGGTGGGCATTGGCTGCTTCTGCATCGGCACCAACCAGGTTGACCTTCAGGCCGCCCTGGAAAAGGGGGTGCCGGTCTTCAACGCGCCATTCTCGAACACCCGCAGCGTTGCCGAGCTGGTGCTCGCTGAAGCCATTCTGCTGCTGCGTGGCATCCCCGAGAAAAACGCGTTGGCCCACCAACACCAATGGCGCAAGAGCGCGCAGAACTCTTTCGAGATCCGCGGTAAGAAGCTTGGCATCATCGGCTACGGCAACATCGGAACCCAGTTGGGTGTTCTCGCTGAGGGTCTCGGGATGCAGGTGCTGTTTTACGATGTGGTCAAGCGCCTGCCCCTCGGCAACGCAACCCAAGTGGAACGCCTGGAAGACCTGCTGTCGAGCGCCGATGTGGTCTCTCTGCACGTGCCTGAAACGCCGGCAACCAAGAACATGATCGGCGCCAACGAAATCCGCCTGATGAAATCAACCTCGGTGCTCATCAATGCCTCACGCGGAACCGTGGTCGACATTGACGCCCTGGCCAAAGCGCTGGGGGAGGACCACCTGCTCGGCGCAGCGATCGACGTGTTCCCGGTCGAGCCAAAATCCAATGACGACCCCTTCGAGTCGCCCCTGACCGCGCACCTCAACACCATCCTGACACCGCACATCGGCGGATCAACCCTGGAGGCACAAGCCAACATCGGCATCGAAGTGGCGGAGAAGTTGATTCACTTCAGCGACAACGGCACCACCAACTCCGCGGTCAACTTTCCACAGGTTGCCCTGCCGGCACAGGCCGGCAAACACCGCTTGCTGCACATCCACCGCAACGAGCCAGGGGTGATGACCTCCATCAACCGCATCCTTTCGGAAGCTGGGATCAACATCAGCGGTCAGTACCTGCAAACCAACGAGCAGCTGGGGTATGTGGTGATCGACGTGGACGCTGAATACAGCGAGAAGGCCCTGCGTGCGCTGCAGGAAATCCCCGCCACGGTCCGCGCCCGGGTGCTGTTCTGAGGGGACTCGGCGCCCGCCTGAGCAGCCTTTGATCATGGCGCGAGGCACCGGTCCCCGCGGGAGCAATGTGGTCCTGCATCCAGGGCTTTTCAGCCGGATCGACCCGTGCGAGGATGCAGTGCGGGCGGACCAACAGGCACCCTGAACCGCAGATCGAACACCCCACCCCAACGCCTATGCACGGAGCACCCGGATGAACCACTGGAACAGAGTGCAGGGCTGGGGATTCTGCATCGCTCTCGCCTTAGTGGCGGGCTCCACCCATGCGGCGCCTCAAACCTGGCTGCTTGAGGACGAGTACGGGGGGCTGATCGGCACCTTCGATTTGGATTTCTCCGCTCCATCGACCGGCAACATTCACCTCGACGGCCTGCAAGACCGCTACTCACTGCCCGGCTTCGTGCTGCTGGACGCGCCATCTTGGGTCGGCCCGTTCCAGACATACAACTTCTTGACCTTCTTCTCTCCTCAGACGGGAACCACGCACCGGGAGGAATATGGCGGCGGCGAATACTACGAACTGCGGGTGAACGACTCGGTCCTTCAACTCGGCACAACCCAGCGCTCGCTGGAGTCTGCCGGTGGTGTCTATGAGGTCGCCATTCGAGAGGTGTACAACTACGATGAGACCACCAACTATTGTGGCTACTTCGAAGAACTCTATGACCCCGAGACAGGCGACTATTTGGGTGAGGGGAGTTGCCTGTCCTACCAATCTGACAGCAACTACAACGCCCAGGAGGACAACTGGTACCTGGGCACCCTAAGCAGCCCCGAAGCGAGCCCCGTGCCCTTGCCAGGAGGGATTTGGCTTCTCGCCTCGAGTGGTCTTTGGGGGCTGGTGCGGCGCATCAAGCAGCGGTAGGCAACACAGAGTAAGCGACCAGTTAGGGGCAACCTGGGGGACAGGGGCCCATACTGGCATCGCACTCCGGACCAAGCTGGCCTGCCATTCTTGCAGGCGCGGCGGGCCACACAGCATGTCTTGGCGCTACTGTGCAGATTCCTGAGATTCAATTTGATGCGGAAACTCACGCCGTCCGGAAAGCCGCGCGGGGAACACCGGCGTACTGGCTGAGTACGCCACCAGCAGGCGCACCAGCGCACGCAGGCTGTCCATGTGCGTACGCTCGTAGCCATGGGTGGCATCAGTGCCGAAGGTCAGCAGCGCGTCATGCACATCGTGGCCTGCAGTCACCGCCGAATTCGCGTCTGAGTAGTAGTACCTAAACACATCGACCTGATAAGGAATGTTGTTCGACCGGCAGAGCTGAGTAAGCTTGCGGCGCAAGTGAAAGTCATAAGGGCCGCTGGTATCCTGAGCGCAAATCGTGACCCCGGTCTCCCTGGCGTTCTGACCGGGCGCAACCGGCCCAATGTCGATCCCCACGAACTCACTGACCCGGTCCGACAATGTGGCGCCCGCACCTGTGCCGACCTCCTCAGTCACCGTGAAAATCGCATGCAGGTCGATCTCTGGCTCCAGGCGTTCTTGGCGTATCTGCTTCAGGGCACAAAGCAGAGCTGCAGCGCCTGCCTTGTTATCAAGGTGACGGGCACTGATGTATCCGCTGCTCGAGACCTCTGGATCCGCATCGAAAGCCACATAATCTCCCACCTCGACGCCGAGAGCACGCAAGTCCTGTTGGGTTTCCGCCCGCTCGTTGACACGCACCTCAATCTGATTCCAGGAAATTGGCAGCCGATCCACTTCCTCGTTGAATGCGTGACCTGACGCCAGCAATGGCAGCACTTGACCCCGGTAAGCGCCAGAGGAAGTGAACACCGTCACGCGTCCGCCCTCTGCAAACCGGCTCGACCAGGTCCCAACCGGAGCTATCGCCAGCCGCCCATTGGGCTTCAATGCTTTGACCGTGGCGCCAATGGTGTCCAGGTGGTTGACGACCGCCCGGGCGTAACGGTGACCAGACTTACCCGGAACCCGAGCAATGATTGACCCTCGGCGGGTCAACTGAAATTCGACGCCCAGGGCTTGTAATTCCGCACAGAGGTAGCGCGACAGCTCATCGGTAAAGCCTGTGATGCTAGGGATCGCCAGCATTTCGAGCAAACGCTCGACTAAGTAGGCATCGCTCGGATCGTCGAAACCAGGAGTCATTCTTTGTTATCGCCGCCAGTTGCCCCGGATTGTTCTCGTCGGATGACTTCCCTGGATGCAGGCACCGGCGGCTTCTGCGGCGGCATGTTGTCGTCTGTGATCTGGTGCGAAAACTGATCAACGCTGGTAAATGCGGTGTCCTTCGCAAAGGTGGGTTCGGTGGTCACGTAGCCGATTAGCAATCGACCCGCATTCAATAGACTTTCGATGTGTGTCCGCTCGGTACTGTGGGCCGCATCCCCCGCGTACGCAATCACGGCCGTGCGCACGTCGTGACCTGCCGCGAGGGCCGAAGCCGTGTCACTGTGGTAGGCCTCGAGCAACTTTTTTTGACACGGGATTCCATGTTCGTCAGCGATGCGTTTGAGGTTGGCGATCAGGTGGTAGTCGTAGGGACCACTTGCGTCCGCCGAGGCAATGGTGACTCGCCGCATGGGACTTTTTTCCGTCGACGGGACTGAGGCGAAATCCAGCGTCAACAGCTCGCTCACCTCAGGCAGCACGGCACTTCCCGCCCCGAACCCGATGGTTTCTGTCACAGTGAACAAAAAGTACGTGTCTCGCGTCAGTTCGGCCCCAGTCTCATGCAGAACCCGCAGGCTTTCCAGCACCACCGCAGCCCCGGCTTTGTTATCGAGATTTCGCGCCACGATGAACCCGTTGTCCAACACCTCGGCCGATGCGTCAAATGCGATGTAGTCGCCAACCTCGATGCCAAGTGCGCGCACATCATCGGCGTTGAAGACCGCTTCATCGAGGCGAAGTTCTACATGATCCCAGTCCATCGGAACCGATTCCACACCCTTGTCGCGCGACACGCCCCATTCGACCACAGGCATGATGGTCCCGCGAAAAGCGCGGTGCTCGCTGAACAGTGTCACCCGGATGCCCTCCGCAAATCGGCTGGACCAAAATCCAATGGGGGCCACCTGAACCCGTCCGTCCGAACGGATCATTCGCACCATGGCACCGATGGTATCGACATGATTAACCACAGCACGAACCGGCCCCTCTCCAGAGCCCGGAAGTCTGGCTCGAATGGTTCCACGTCGGGTCAAGTCATAATCCAAGCCAATGGATTCCAATTCACGGCCGATGTAATGGACGATCTCGTCGGTAAATCCACTCGGACTTGGGATGGCAAGCAAATCGAGTAAGGTCTTCTTCAAGCGTTGTGCATTCACGGCATTATTGGCTCGCTTGTTTTCGAGCCTTATCCATTTTGGAGAGCGGAAACAGCAAATCGACAAACCGCTCTGCGGTGGGTTGGGGTTCATGGTTGGCAAGGCCAACCCGTTCATTGGCCTCGATAATCACATGTTCGGGCTTATCCGGCGACTGCACAATGAGGTCAAGTCCTACAACTGGGATCTCCAGCCGTTTGGCGGCCTTGACCGCCGCCTCAACCAACCGGGGATGGAGCACTGAGGTGACATCATGGATGGTGCCCCCGGTGTGCAGATTGGCCGTTTTGCGCACCTGAATCCGCTGCCCGTACTCGACCACGGAATCCAGCGTCAGTCCATGCGTAGCAAGGCAGCGCTCGGTTTCGATGTCAACCGGTATCTCGCTTTCACCGGAGGTCGCAGCGGCACGTCGACGGCTTTGTTTTTCAATCAGTACCTTTGCTGAGGTCACTCCATCGCCCATGATCTCGGCAGGCAAGCGGATGGCTGCCGCGACAACTTGATAGTTGATGACCACAATTCGCAGATCATGGCCCTCGATAAATTGCTCGAGCATGACCCGCTCACAGTAACGCCTGGCCTCTTCGATCGCCCTCATCATGTCGGCTTCGGTGCGCACATCGGCGCTGATTCCCTTGCCTTGTTCACCCACAGTTGGCTTGACCACGATGCGCTGGTGTTGCTCCAAGAATTTTGCATCCTCCTGGTCACCACTGGAGAGCTGAAAATCGGGAACAGCGATGCCGTCAGTGCGAAGCCAGCGGCTGGTGACATACTTGTCCTGACACCGACTCATGGCGACCGCAGTGGTCAATTCACTGAGTGACTCCCGGCAAGTGATGCTCTTGCCGCCGCGACTCAAGCGAAAGTAGCCCTCTTGCGGGTCCAAGAGCTCCACAGCGATGCCTCGCGACCGGGCCTCGTCCACGATGATGCGCGCATAGGGATTCAGGTCTTCTTTCAAATCGGGGCCAAGAAAAAGCGCTTCGTTGAAAGCATTTTTTGTCTTGATGCAGAACATCTGAACTGGCTTGAAGCCCAGCTTGTGGTACAGCGCCTTTGCCTGCTCATTGTCGTGGATCACGGACAGGTCCATGTACTTGCGACCCAAACTGCGAAAGTGATGGGCGAGCCCACATACCAGGTACTCCCCGACTTTGGGCCGCTTCGCATAGGGGTCGACAGCCAAACACCACAGGCTGCTGCCTTGCTCGGTGTCATCGAACAAGGCAACGTGGTCGATGCCCATAACGGTACCAAACACCTCGCCGGTGACTTCATCGGAAACCACAAAAAATAAGAGATCGTCGGCGTTCCGGTGGTCCCATATATGCAAGGCATCGGTCGGAACCATGTCCCGCTTGAGGTAGAGGTCGTTGATGATTTCGGCGTCCAGCGGGTCATTCAGTCTGCGGAATACCAGGCCAGGATACGACGGTGCTTCGTCGGATAGTTCTTGCAGGTCCAGCCGCAACATGTCGGAAGGGTCAAGGAAAAGCTGCTGGGGCGCGTGGGACAACACAACGTGAGGATTTTTCACATAGACCGCGATGTCCCGTTTTCCGCGGTTCTCATTGACCAGTTCCTGCGCCAACTCCTCAGCGGTGCCGAACTGTTGCGCGAACAATACCCGACCCCATCCACAGTAGATTGATTGAACGATGTCGGGCTCAACTGCTGATTCGCTCATCTCTGTTAACTCCTTGAAACGCCTTGTTGCGTCTTGGTGGATCTTGGTCAAACGCCTTGGGCCTGCAGCCAGATTTCCAAGAGCCCCAGTTGCCACAACTTGGACCCTCGAAGCGGCGTGATGTGTGAATCAGGGTCAGCCAAGAGCCGATCGACGTAGCCCTGCTCAAAGAGTCCACGCTCAACGGCAGCGCGGTTGGTCAGTGAATCGCGCACGTAATCCAATGTGGACCCCGACAGGTACTTCAGCGCCGGTACAGGAAAATAACCCTTTGGCCGATCGATCACCGCGCTCGGGATCACCTCTCTTGCCGCTTCCTTGAGGATGTACTTGCCCTCCCCCTTGATCTTCATCGCTGGCGGTATGCGCGCCGCAAACTCAACGAGTTTGTGATCAAGAAATGGCACCCGTGCTTCTAACCCCCAAGCCATGGTCATGTTGTCGACGCGTTTCACCGGGTCATCGACCAGCATGACGGTGGTGTCCAGACGCAGCGCCTTGTCGACCGGATCGCTAGCGCCAGGCTTTGCAAATTGGGCGCGGACGAAGTCACCAGCCACATCCGAGTCGGCGGCGTGACGCTTCTGAACCGTAGCCAGGTATTCAGCGAAGTCACGATCGAAGAAGGCGGCGCGGTAGGTGGCGTACGGGTCCGCCGCGCCAACCATCGGTGGGTACCAGTGGTAGCCGCCGAACACCTCGTC
>DHQM01000173.1 GCA_002408105.1 Gammaproteobacteria bacterium UBA5338
GTACCCGAGCCGACTTCACTGGCGCTGATGGGCCTTGGCCTCATGGGTGTGGGTTTCGGCAGCCGGTTGCGCGCGCGCAAAGCCTAAGCGGTCCGCGCTCCGCCGAACCAAAGGCGGCCCTTCGGGGCCGCCTTTTTTGTTTGGGTGGTTCCACGCTGCCTGGACAGTGCCGTCGGCCCACAACAGCGCTTGAGGACCGCACTCCAGGCAGGAGTCGGCTAGGCTTAACGTCGGGGGGCTGCGCTGTTGGCCGCCCGTCGATCAACGGATTCATCCACCCAGGGTTGCGCAGTCCGGCCCCCTCAACCCGACGGTCTTTTTGCCTTGCGTACTCCGCTCCGCCACCTTCGTACTCCTTTCCAGTCTGTGTCCCCCCGCCTGCACATCGCCCTGCAGGTGCCGGCAACCCTGGCGGTGGTGGCCTGGGTACCCGGCAATGTGGCCAAGTTGGTCCTGTTGGTGGCCCTCTGGGCGCTGACCTTCGGCCGTGTGAGGCGCAGCGAAGCGGCGCTGTTCCTCGGTGCTTGCGTGCTGTTCACTGGGATGAATGCCATGGCGCTGCGCCAGGGGATCTTTCGGTTCAGTGAGCCGGATGTGCTCGGCATGCCCCTGTACGAGCTGGGGATGTGGGGGTTCTATCTGCTGCACACCCGCCGCCTCTGGCCCGCGCCCGCAGCGGCATTGCCGGGCTGGATCTTGTGGCTCACCATGGCGTGCTTCGCGCTGTCATTCGTGGCCATCACCGACTCGCTTTGGCTGCTGGTGGCCAGCGGGCTCGCGCTGGCGTCGGCCGTGGC
Source organism: Gammaproteobacteria bacterium UBA5338 (assembly GCA_002408105.1). Taxonomy (GTDB): domain Bacteria; phylum Pseudomonadota; class Gammaproteobacteria; order Pseudomonadales; family UBA5862; genus UBA5862. Next base: position 798 of record DHQM01000173.1, read on the forward strand.
GCTGAGCCACCGTGGACCGGACCTGGTGCACGCCGCCTATATGGTGGTGCTGGGCCTCTTGGTCGAAGCCACCGGGGTGGCTTCGGGCCAGTGGAGCTACCCCAGCAACCCGCCCCTTGGCGTCCCGCTCTGGTTTATGACCCTGTGGGGCGGGGTGGGATACTTTGCCAGCCGCGTCGCCTGGCCCTGGTTTGTGCGGCTCGACACCGCCGACAACAAGGCGGAACCGCATGCCCGGTGAGCACGCCAGTAGGCTCTCGCGCCGCCAGTGGCGCCTTGCATAGAAGGAGTGGCCTTGGACCATGGATGATTTGACCGCAGCCCTGCGCGCCGCATTTGCGCCCGAGCAGCTCTCATTGAACCCGGCGGACTGCGACCGCTACCTGTGCAACACCATGGGGGCGCGTCGCCAATTGCTGGGGGCCGTACGCCCCGCCGACACCGCAGAAGTGCAACGGCTGGTGTGCATCGCACGCGAGCAGGGCGCGCCCCTGTACCCCATCAGCACCGGCAACAACTGGGGGTATGGCACCGCCTTGCCGGCGCTCGATGGCTGCCTGCTGGTGGACCTCTCGGGCCTCAACCGCATCGTCCATTTTGACCCTGACCTCGCCACGGTCACCCTGGAGCCTGGCGTGACCCAGGGCATGTTGTTCGACTTTTTGGCGCAACAGCCGGAACGGTTTCTGGTGCCCACCACTGGGGCTGGGCCCCAGTGCAGCCTGGTGGGCAATGCCCTGGAGCGTGGCTACGGCATCACGCCGGTCGCCGACCACTTCGCGGCGGTGCAGTCGGTTGAGGCGGTGCTCGGCAGCGGCGACCTCTACCAGGGTCCCTTCGAGGGCCTGGGTGCGACCACCGTGGAACGCTGTTTCAAGTGGGGACTGGGGCCCTATATCGATGGGCTTTTCGGCCAGTTCGGCGCTGGGATCGTGACCCGCATGACGTTTCAATTGGCGCCGGTGCCCACCAAAATTCAGGCGTTTTACTTCTGGATGGATGCAGACTCGGGGCTGGATGCCGCTGTCGCTGCAGTGCGTGACCTGCAACACCGGTTGCCCGGGGTGCTCGGTTCGATCAACCTGATGAACGCGCGCCGCCTGCTGTCCATGATGGGGCCATATCCGCGCGATCAGGTGCGCCCCGGCACCGTCATGTCCGAGGCCCTGGTGGCCGATCTGGCCCGCGAAAACCGGGTGTCGGCCTGGATGGGCTTTGGTGCGCTCTATGGTGAGGCACCGGTGGTTGCTGGAGCGCGGCGGGTGGTGCGTCAACGGCTCAAGGGGGTTGCGGACCGCAGCCTGTTCGTCAGCCCCAATACAGTGGCACGACTGCGGCCCTGGGCCGAACGGTTGCCCTTCGCCTGGGGCCGCAAGCTCGCCGACCTTGCCGGAACCCTGGACCGAAGCCTGCGTCTGGTGGCCGGTGAACCGAGTGAAATCGCGCTGCCACTGGCGTATTGGCGCCTCAGTGGCGATCGAACCCCGGATGCGGGGCTGAGTCCCGCAGAGGACGGCGCGGGCTTGCTGTGGTACGCACCGTTGGTGCCCATGCAACCCGAAGCGGTCGCTGCCTACCGGGGCATGGTCGAACGGGTCTGCACTGCGCATGGCATCGAACCGCTCGTGACCTTCACCTCGCTGTCGGCGCGCTGTTTTGACAGCACGGTGCCAATCCTGTTCGACCCTAAAGAACCCGGCGCCCGCGAGCGCGCCCACGCCTGCTTCGAGGCACTTTTTGCCGAGGGCAAGGCGTTGGGGTTTGTGCCTTATCGGCTCAATATCGAAGCCCAGCGCAGCGCCATCGACTACGACAGCACCTACTGGAAGTTGGTCGGGCGCATCAAGCAGGCCATGGATCCGGACAACCTGATTGCGCCAGGGCGCTATGCACCGGTTGAGCTGCCGGGCAGTGCTGGGCAGGGCAATATCGGGGGCTAGCCCGGCCGCGCCTGGGCCGGTCGGGATGTTCTCCACAGCAGCAGCGGCATCAGGATGAACAGGTCAATGATCCACGCCAGTGCGATGATCAGCGCGGTCATCCAGCCGAGGTGGATGTTCTGCTTGAAGTCCGAGACTGTCAGCAGCCAAAACGCCGGGACCAGCGAAGCTGTGGTGAGGGTCACTGCCTGTCCGACATTGCGCAGCGTGTGACGCACCGCCTCTTCGGGTGCACGGCCTTTGGCGCGTTGGCGCCGGTAGTGCGTAAGCAGGTGGATGCTGTCATCGACCACGATGCCGAGCGTCATGCCCATCACGGTCGACAGGGTGATGCCCACCTCCCCGACGACAAACCCCCAGAGGCCAAAGGCAGCGGCGCCGGGCAGGAGGTTGGCGCAGAAGCTGAGCGCCCCCAAGCGCCAGGACCTGAGCACAGCGACCATCAACACCGAGATGGCCACCAGCACCACCAACGTGCTGCCCATCATTTCCGAGAAGTTGCGGTGGGACAGGGTCGCAAACATCCAGTCCGGCCCACTGACGCGGGCAGCGGCCATAGAATCTGGCGCTTGGCGCGCCAAGCGTTCACTCGCGCGCTCGGCGAACCGGCGTAGGGACTCGCTGTCGGTCTTGTGCAGACTGACGCCCACCCGACTCGCGGATTTGTCGAGGTTGACCTGGTGGGTGGGATCGAGCCCAAAGGGCAATGACATCTCATAGAGCAAGAAGTACTGCGCGATCAGGTCGCGCCGCTGGGGCAGCGCCGGCTGTTGCGGCTGGCCACCATTCAGTTCTCGGTGCAAGTCGGTGATGGTGTCGCTGACCACCGCCACCTGGGCGACTTCCGGCTGGTCCCGAAGCCAGGCAGCGAAGCCGGCCAGGTGGTTCAGGTAGTCGGGGTCGAACACGCCCTCCGGGCCGTTTGCCGGAACCGACCATTCGAGGCGGCTCACCCCGGTCAGTTGGGCGTCGATCCAGTCCGAGTCGGCACGAAAATCGAGCGCCGGGTCGAAGAAATCGATGAGGGTGTCGTTGAGTTGGTTGCGTGCCACCCCCGTACTGGCTGCCACACCGAGGACCAAGAGGGTGGTGGAGATCCACCGCGGACGGCGAAGAATGAGGTGCTCTGCCGCGCCCAGCGCACCCGTGGGGCGTTGGTGGCTGCGCCGGACAGGAACCGGCAGGCGCAAAATCAACCGTGGCAGCACCGCCAGCGAGAACAGGCAGGCGAATCCCACGCCAAGCGCGACGATCACGCCGATCCACTGGATCGGCGGGGAGCTGCTCAAAGTGAGCGACAGAAACCCGACAGCCGTGGTGAGGCTGGTCAGCAACACCGGTGTTCGGTTGTGGGCCAGGCTCGCCTGCATTGCCGTTGGTCGTGCCTCCCCGACACGCGGGTGTTGGAGGTAGCTTGAGACGATGTGGATGCAGTCAGCGATCGCCAATGGCAGCACCATGGCGGTGGCGGCTGCGACATCCGGCGTGAACCTTGGGGCGAACCAGCCGACGGTGCCGAGCGCCGAGAGCAACGAAGCCCCGACCACCGCCAAAATGACCCCAACGTAGGCCAGGCTGCGCAGGGCTGCATAGAGCACTGTGACCACCAACAGCACCATCAGCGGATACAGGCGCATGCTGTCCGCGCGGGCGGTCTCGGCCAGGGTCACATCCGAGACCAGGGAGCCGGTTAGGGCGATGCGGTGGTCGGGGTGCGCGGCGCGAAACCGATCAAGGGTTTGTTGCAATGCGGCGCCGCTGAGCTGTTTGGCCTGGTCCGGTTGGCCCTCGGGGAACCGAAACGCGACTTGGATTCCTGCAGTGCGCCCGTCTTGACTCACCAACCGGGCGGCAGTGCTCGGTGCCTCTTGCAGCCACCGAAGCCGGGTGTGCCGTGTAGCGGAATCCAGCGTCTCCGGGTCGTCAAACAGGGGTTCGATGCGGACATCCTCGCCGTCGGCCCGGATGTGGGCGTGGTTGACCAGAGAGTCCACCCGCTGGGAGTGCGGCAAGGTCCAGAGGGCCTCGGTGAGCCCATGCAGCAGTTGCAAGGTGTCGATAGAAGTCAGGTCCGCATCGGCGGGCTGAACCGCGATGAGTGCGTAGTCGGTGGCTGAAAAGGCGTGTTCCAGCTCCTGGTAGGCCAACAGATCAGGGTCATCCGCGGAAAAGTAGCTGCGGTAGTCGGCCGAGACCTGAATTTGCCCCAGCCCCAGCGCCATGACCGCGGCCCAGAGCGCGGCAATCCCCAGCAGCCACCACCGCGGTGACGCCGATCTGTGCGCCCGTGTGGACATCTAGTTCAGCGGCAGCCCCGCAGTTGTTGTCGTGAAACGGTCAATCAGGGCGTTGATAATTTCCGCGACATCGGGGTTCAGCGCTTGGCTTAGGCCTTGCTCGGTGATGATGAAGGGTGCGCGCTTGCCATGGTAGTCGGCGACCTCGCCAATTTGCTCGAACCGGATGCCATGGATTTTCAGGTTGCGGTAGAGGCGTGGCTCCATCATCACGAAGACTGCATCCAGCTGGCCGCGGCGGTGCAGGATTTCGGCCACAGCGGCAATGGACAGGTAGATGCCGAGCGCAATGAACGGCAGGGTGCGGCGTGTTTGCTGGGCATCAACGCTGGCGTTGCTTTCCCCGACCGACCCAGCCGGAAGGCGCAGGTCCTGTTGGCGGCGGCGGAATTGGGCACGCACGGCGAGCCTTGAGATTTCACCGCAACGCCCCGCATCGTCTTCGAGTCGCTCGCGCCACTGTGGGGCGATGCACTGCCAGCAGTGTTGGTACAGGGGAAGTCGTTGCAGCGATCGCTCTCCGCCTGGCGTGACCAAGCGGGCACTGCCGGCGAACACGGCAGACGCGTTGTGTTTCAGGAGCACGTGGTGGGCATGGGCGTCGTGCGGGTCCACCTCAAGGCCATTGGCGGTGCGGGGCTCGAAGCCGAACTCTTCGCAGTACACTTCGTGGCGGATTCGTTGGGTTTCCTGCACCAGTTCGGGGTTGTCGGCATAGAGGGGCGTATAGACCGGGGTAAAGTACCCGAAGAACGATTCAGCCACCGCCCCCGAGTTCGACTGAACCTGCGCCCTGGCTTTGGTGGAATCTGGATTGTGCGGTGGCTGCTTGTTGGGTTCCATGGTGGGCAAGAGGCAGTTGAAGGGGTGGTGTCTGGGGTCAGTG
>DHQM01000176.1 GCA_002408105.1 Gammaproteobacteria bacterium UBA5338
CAATCTGATCTCGAACGCCGTCAAGCACAGCCCCCCCAACGAGACCGTTCGCATCGAATGTTACTTGAACGGCGAGCGGGCCGGAGTCTCTGTGGCCGATCAGGGGCCTGGAGTGCCGCTCGCGTTTCACGATCACATTTTCCACCGCTTCGCCCAAGCGGATGCAACCGATCAACGCCCGCAGCAGCCAGGGACTGGCCTTGGTCTCGCCATCAGCCAAACGATCATTCAGCACCACCAGGGAACAATTGACTTCGATCGCACACTCAGTTCGGGTGCTCGTTTTTTCTTTGAACTGCCACTACTGCTCCCTGTAGAAGAGCAACCGGAACCGCCAAAGGTGCTGCTTTACGGGGATCAGCAGGTGGCAAAGGAATCGATTGAGTTGATCGAGCGGGCCGGGTTTGATGTCGATTTGACCGCCACGCCAGAAGCGACTGTTAAGCGACTACAGAGCTCAACGTACGACTGCGTGCTACTCAGGCTGAGCGAGGCACCAACGCTGCCTTCAGCCACCCTGCAAGAACTGATCAGCCTGCAGCCAGCGCAGGAAACGCCAGTGCTGGTGATCGCGCCGCCACAGCTTCGCCAGCATGTGGAATCGGGCATCCCACCGACATTGCCAATCATCGACTGGATTGTCGAGCCGGTCGACAGCATGCGGCTGCTCCGGGGTCTACACACCGCAGCGCGTTATCAGCCTGACCGGCCGAGGGTGTTGCAAGTCGAACGGCTGGAGCAACGCCAAGCGCTGATCAGTGTTCTGTGTGACGGCCTCGCCGAGGTCACAGCCGCGCACTCCGCGGCCGACGCAATGCGTCACATCATTCTCGCCAAGAAGCGCCCATTTGATCTGGCGATCGTCAGCGCGGAGCTGGCCGATGACGAGGCCGAACTTGCGATTCAAGCCTGTAAACAGGCCACGCCCGCCATCTCCACTGTGTTGCTGGCCCACCAAGACACCGAAGTCACACAGTCCACACGAGCGGATCTCGTGCTGGTTGACTCCGACACCAACCTCGCTCTCTACCACCAGCTCCACAGGCTGCTTGGTCCAAATTCGGCCCGGACTACCCAGGGTGCTCAAACATCCTGACACGGCTCCGGATGTTCGTGGCGACAAGACCTAGCCGGTGTTGCGAATCCCGGCGGCAATGGCATTGATGGAGCGGAGAATGGGGTCGCTCCAATCTCCACCGGTGTGCTTGCGGGACTTGCGCAGAAAGGCCACCTGCATCGCGTTCAGGGGGTCCAGGTAGGGACGGCGCCGGCGCAAGGATTTCGCCAGTACGGGATTGTCCGCCACCAATTCATCGATGCCGACCACCCGCAGCACCGCAGACGCCGTGCGCTCGTATTCGGTCTCAATGGCCGCATAGATCTCCTGGGCCCGAGGCGGGTCGCCACAGAGCGCTGCATAGGACGCGGCAATGGGCATGTCCCCTTTCGCCAGTGACATCTGCACCGCATCGACGAACGCCCGGAAGAATGGCCATTGGGCGCACATGTCCCGCAGCCGCGCTTCTCCTTCCGGCTCGGCGAGCAGTTGCTGCAGCGCGCTGCCAACGCCGAACCAACCGGGCAAGGTGTGGCGCGACTGGGCCCATGCGAATGTCCAGGGTATCGCCCGTACAGCAGATTTGGAGCGCAGCGCTTTGCGCCGATGGCTTGGACGGGAGCCAATGTTGAGCGACCCAATCTCGTTGATCGGCGTGGCCTCATAAAAATAGTCAAAGAAATAGTCCCGTTGTTCGGTGAGCTCCCTGTAGACACGTTCACCTTCAGCCGCGAGCTGCGCTGCAGTTTGAGGATATGCCTCCGGAAACCGGTCTTCAGCCACCGAGGCCAACAAAGTGCCGGTAAGCCCCAGAGTCAGCTCATGCGCTGCGGTCTCCGGATTGCTGTACTTCGCGGTAATCATCTCGCCTTGCTCGGTGTATTTGATGCGACCGCGGACCGTGTCCGGCGGTTGCGCGCGAATCGCGAGGTGTGTGGGGCCTCCGCCCCGGCCGACGGTACCTCCACGACCGTGGAACAGCACCACCGATACACCGCGCGCATCGCAGACCTCGACCACTTCCCGTTGTGCTTGGTAGAGCTGCCAACGCGATGCGAGAATTCCACCATCCTTGCACGAATCGGAATAGCCGAGCATCACCTCCTGGACACCGCCGGCGGCCGCCAAGAACCCCCGGTATTCCCGCAACTCCAACAGGCTTACAAGGACCGGCCGAATGTGGCAGAGGTCTTCGATGGTTTCGAACAGCGGGCTGATGCCCAGCGGGCAGCTCGCACCTGGCACATAGACACCACAGAGTCGAAACAGGAACAGCACCTCCAGTACGTCGCTCGCTGCGTGCGTCATGGAAATCACATAGCTGCCAAAGGCGCCAGGGCCAACAACCGCTGACATGTTGGCAATGAGGGATATGGTCTCAAGGGTATTGGCTGCACCCTGGGACAACAACAACCGCGACCACTCCTGCTCCGGCGGCGCCTCAATCAAGCGCAACAACAGCGCTTGCCGTTCCGACTCATCCAGCGCCGTGTAGTCATCAACCAGCCCGAGCGCAGCCAAAAGCTCGCTGACGCACTGTTCGTGTTCGGTCGACTCCTCCCGAATGTCGAGGGCCGCAAGGTGCAGACCGAAGCTGCGAACCAGGTACAGCAAGTCCAGTAGGTCCGCATCCGCCACCTCACCATCCTGGTGAGACCACAGCGAGTCGCGCATCAGTTCAAGGTCGGCGCACAGTGCATCGGCATCGGCATAGGCGGCCAGCGGGCGCTCGGAGTGCTCGGCGCGCATGCGCAGTTCCTGCTGCAGCTGATCAATCGCCGCGCGCAACCGCTGGGACATCAGAAACAGCTTGCGGCGGTATGGCTCTTCAGCGAACCGCATCGGTCGAATCCCAAGGTACACAGCCAACTCGCGCTCATCCTCTGCCAGTCGGGCCAGAAACGCCTCAGTTGGTTGGCACCAACGGCTGGAGAACGTGAGTTGGTCCATCAAAGCTTCGATTCGTCGCACGTATTCCTGCATCACCTCCCTTGCCTGCATGCGCAGCGCATAGCGGGTTTCTCTCGCGGTGACAAAGGGATTGCCATCCCGGTCACCACCTATCCAGGAGCCGAACCGAACCAGCGCGGGTGTCAGGATGGGCGCACCGAAGACTTCGGTGACAGCAGACTCGAGGTTGCGGTGGATTTGCGGCACCGCCGCGAACAGCGATTGACGGAAGTAATACAGTCCGGAACGGATTTCGTCTGGCACACTCGGGCGGAGTCTGCGCAACTCCTCGGTTTTCCAGAGCACTTGAATTTCGTGGCGAATGCGCTGTTCGATCCCCGCACGGTCCGAGTCTGTCGCTTCGAGGTGTTGCGCAAAGGTCTCAAAGAGACGCCGCAGCCCCTCCATCACCACCCGCGGCTTTGCCTCGGTGGGGTGGGCCGTGAACACCGGCGTAAACACCAAGCCCCCAAGCAAATTCTGGAGTTGAGCCAAGTCGACCCCATGCTCATCCCGCAATTCGCGCAGGCTCTGCTCGAAGCTGCCGAGGGCGTGCACGCCCGACGCGGCCTGGGCCCGACGGTTTCGGTCGGCGTGCAGCTCTTCGAGCAGGTTCGCAAGATTGAAGTAGATGGTGAAGGCGCGCAGCACCTCGGTTGCGGTGTCCTGGGACAGCCCCTCAATCAGCTCCGACAAGGTTCCACGCAAACGCGGGTCCTCGGCCTCGCGCAACCGAATGAACCCCTGACGCAGGGTTTCCACGTGCTCAAACACCTCAGGCGCCGCCTGTGCACGCAGTACCTCCCCAAGCAGCTCTCCTGCGCGACGCACCTGGGCCCGCAAGGGTTTGTCGTCGTTCATGTCCTGGTCTGGGTTTAAGGTGTCCATCGGTTATTGGTTCCCTATCAGGCGTCTGGTCGGTTTCAACAGCAGGATTGGCACATCTTCGACCATCTGGGGTGCAACATGTGGGCCGAGCGCAATCAAACCGATACCATGCGCACATGCTGTGGCTCGTGCTTGCCATCCTCGCCGCTGGCGTGCTGTGTTTCCCAGGGTATTGGGTCCGCCGCACACTGCGCAAATACAGCGAGCCGGGCGACCGGTATCGGCGCCAAGGCACGGGAGCCGATCTGGCGCGCCACCTGCTCGCACACCAGGGGCTGGCCAATGTCGCGGTGGAAATGACCGCCGCGGCTGACCACTATGATCCGTCCAGCTGCACTGTACGCCTGACAGAGTCGCACTACGCCGGGCACTCGCTCACCGCGATTGCGGTCGCCGCCCACGAGGTCGGCCACGCCCTACAGCACGCAGATCGCAACCCCTTACTGGGACTGCGCACCCGAATGGTGCGCGGGCTCCAACAGGTCCAGATCCTCGCTCGAATCGCACTGATCGGCGCGCCGCTGGTGCTGCTGCTGACCCGCTCTCCCACCACTGCAGCAGCCACTGCAATGGTCGCCATTGCGCCACTCGCGCTTGGCGCCATGGTTCATCTCGTCACCTTGCCGGTCGAGCTCGACGCCAGCTTCAATCGTGCCCTCCCGCTGCTGGTGCAGGGCAGACACCTGCACCCAGGCGATTTGCCTCATGCCCGCCGAATCCTCACCGCCGCCGCACTGACCTATTTGGGCAATGCCCTGCTGGCGGCATTGAGCCTGGGGTATTGGCTGAGGGCCCTGCGGCGCTGACAGAAGGAGAGCGCCGGGCACTTTCTCTCCGCTTACAGGTCCACAGTAGGTGAGACCCTCATGCAACCCAAGTCCGTGCAGGAAACGGCACAGGAACAACAAGGAGAGCAGCATGAAAAAACGCTTGTTTTTCCTCGCTCCCAGTTTGGAGAGCGCAGAACGCATCACCAAAGACCTTCAGCAGGCGCAGATCAGCGAAGACGACATCAGTGTAATCGCCAAGCAGGATCTGACCCTTGAAGATGTACCAAAGGCCCCCTTACAGCAACGCAGTGACCTCATTCCCGCGCTCGAGCGGGGGGTGGCGCTTGGTGGGGTGGCGGGGCTGTTGGCGGGATTGGCCGCCGTGGCGTTTCCCCCAGCCGGTTTGGCGCTTGGAGGTGGCGCGGTGTTGGCGCTCGGCGCCGCTGGGGCTGGCATCGGTGGGCTTGGCTCGACCTTGATGGGGGTCAGCGTGCCCAACTCACGGCTGGACGAATTTCAGGAAGCGATTGGTCGCGGCGAGTTGCTGATGCTGGTCGACGTCCCCGATGAACGCAGCGAGGCGGTGCAGGAGTTGATTCGGCGAACCCACCCCGAAGCCGAAATTGCATCCGTCGACGCCGACAAGATCAGTCTGACGGCGTCCTGAGCATACCCCCTGGATTTCACGTGGCCCCGGTGCAGACCCTGGCCCGATTCATGGGTGCCACGGCTGACTTTCATGCTGCCTGGTCAAGCGCTGAACCAGCCAATCACCAGGGACCCCGGGCGGTCAAATGCGGTCCATTGCCCGGTCTAGCGGACAGCCACAGGCCACGATCGCCGGTTTACTCGCACCGCTTGGGAGACAGCCTGGTGGCCGGCATCACCGACGGCGTGGGCCGGGTGTCTAAGTGAAGATCAGCGAGCCGTCTTCAAGGTTGGCAGCGGGGAATTCGTCCTTTTCCTTGTCATAGTCCTGGGTGAAAATCCAGGGCTCGCGGTCGCCCTGGCGCGGCATCAAATGCATGCCCCGGGCAAGGTATCCCGGGTTGAAGTTTTCAGGGTCGATCCAGGGCAATCTCTGCATACCTTCGTCTTCTGGACGCAATTGGGGCGTCACCACCTTGGCGCCTTTTTCGTCCATCAAACGGAACATGCGGCACACCAACTCGCAGACCAGATCGGCTCGCAGGGTCCAACTCGCCCGGAAATAGCCGAAGATCCAGGCCATGTTCGGAACCCCAGAGAACATGCATCCACGGTAGGTGACCGTATCGGCGAAATCGACCGACTCGCCATCGATTTCGAACACCACGTCACCGAGCACGCACAGATCAAAACCGGTGGCGGTCACGATGATGTCCGCATCAAGTTGTTCGCCCGATTGCAACAGGACGCCCTTCTCATTGAATGACTCAATGTGCCCGGTCGCGACGGACGCCTTGCCCGAACGGATGCCTTCGAACAAATCACCGTTCGGAACAAACGCCAGGCGCTGACGCCAGGGCATGTATTTCGGCGTGAAATGGGTATCGACGTCGTAGTCCTCACCCAGCTCCTGGCGCACCACGCCAATCAGCTGCTGTTTTAGAGCCTCCGGCTGCTCGAAGGCCAAGCGCGCAATGTTGGCGGTGTCCTTCAGGACCTTCCGGCGCACGATTTCGTGAATCCACTCCGCCGGCACGTCCAGATCCCGCAACAGGTCGGCCAGTTCGTTGCGGTTGGCGCCCGGCGTGAAGTAGGTGGGCGAACGCTGCAACATCGTGATGTGCTCAACATCCTTCGCCATGGCCGGAACAATGGTGGCAGCGGTCGCGCCCGAGCCGATCACCACAACTTTCTTGCCCCGGTAGTCCAGGTCTTCGGGCCACCGCTGCGGGTGCACGAGAACACCTTTGAAGCGATCCATTCCCGGCCACTCCGGGGTGTAACCCTGCTCGTGGCGATAATAGCCCTGACACATCCACAGAAAATTGCAGGTGAAGGTCTGCAGTGCGCCATCTTCCAGGCGCTCAACGGTCACGGTCCACCGCTGGTCCGGCGTGCTCCATTGGGCGGTCTTCACCTTGTGGCGATACCGAATGTGCGGACGCAGGCCCTGCTCATCGAGGGTCTCGTTCAGGTATTTCTTGATTTCTTCTGCCGTAGCAATCGGCGCCCCCACCCAGGGCTTCCACTTGAAACCAAAGGTGTACAGGTCACTGTCCGAACGGACGCCCGGGTACTTGTGGGTGTGCCAGGTGCCCCCGAACGTCTCCTGGGTCTCCAGCACCACGAAGGATTTGCCCGGAAACTCTTTCTGGACATGGTAGGCGGCGTCAATGCCTGAAATTCCGGCGCCCACGATCAGCACGTCGACGTGTTCAGCGCCCGGCGAACTGGCGGGGAAAGCTTGGGTGACAGCGGTCATGGCGGATACCTCTCGATTTCTCTGCGGCACATTGTACCCCGACCCCAACATTGAAGTTTGGATTACTCAGGCGGAAACCCTGGTTGACCCAAGTCAGGGATCGGTCAATTGGTGTAGCCGCGCAGCACCACGCCGGGTGGAGTCTGAACAACGGATCTTGCGCTCCACCACCCGAGCCCCCCAATCCCTAAGGCGCCGACAGCGGGGCCGGCGAGCCAAACCCAGTAAACCGGTTGATACCCGATCTGAAACACCTGGGAATACAGCATCCGCAGTGCCACCTCGGTGGCCGCGGCAGCGAGCACCCCTGCGATGCCACCGAGAACCGTGAATTCCGTCAGCAGGCTGCCAATGATCAGGCGGCGCCGGGCACCCAGGGTCCGCAGCAGTGCAGCTTCCCGCTCGCGCTCGTCCATGCTCGCCCGCACGCTCGCAAACAGCACCAACACCCCAGCCGACAGGATCAGCACCATCACCAGCTCAATCGCTTGGGTAACCTGCTGAACGATCTGCTGAACCTGCCGAACGATGGCGTCAATTTCCACCACACTCACTGCCGGGAACGCACGCACCAGGTCGTTCAGCAGGAGTTTTTCATCGGGCGCCAAAAAAAAGCTCGTCAGGTAGGTGGCTGCATGGCGGTCGAGCACACCGGGGGCCGCGACCACGTAAAAGTTCGGCCGCATGCTGTCCCAGTTGAGCTCCCGAATGCTGGCGACCCGAGCCTCCACTTCGGTATCCGCGACCGCCAGACGCAGCCGATCATCGACCTGCAACCCGTACCTTTGCGCGAACTCTCGCTCGAGCGACACCTCAGCGCCCTCTGGGCTGGGGTCCCACCAGCGCCCCTCAATCACTCGATTCTCTGTCGGAAGCTTGGCGCTCCACGTCAGACTCAGCTCCCGGTCGATGCCGTAGCCCGTGTCCTCCGGTCCGATGCGGTCGATGGCAGACTCGTCGTTGACCGCGGTGATGCGCCCCCGCACCACCGGAAACAGTGGCTCAGGTTTAACCCCAAGGTCGCGCAACAGCATCTGGAACCCAGTGACCTCGTCCGCGGCGATGTTCACGGCAAAGTGGTTGGGCGCGTCGGCCGGAACCTGGTTTTTCCAGGCCTCGAGCAGTGCGGTGCGCACCAACACCAGAATCAGCAACAACATCAAAGCCACGGCAAACACAAGAATCTGCAGCAGGTTGCTGCGCGCCCGACGCCGCAACCCCGCGAAGGCGAGGCGCCACAGACTACCGGCCTGCATGCCGATGGCCCATCCACCAAGCAAGAGCAAGGCGCTCACACCGCCGCTGGCGACCAACGCAAGAGTCGCGCCAGCGAACAACGCCGCGGTCAGGGTCCAGCTTCGGCTGTAGGTCCACATCAACAGGAAAGCCGCACCCGCGGCAGAGCCGTAGGTCAGCCAGCCACTGATG
>DHQM01000166.1:0-204 GCA_002408105.1 Gammaproteobacteria bacterium UBA5338
GCACGAAGGCGCCGCTGATGAGGTTCGAGCACAGGTTGCGGTGGGTGCCCAGAGCACCCTTGGGGTTTCCCGTGGTACCCGACGTGTAAAAAATCGTCATGTCGTCGTCGGGGGCAATGTCTGCTGGAGGCAGCTCCAACGAGCCAAGGTCACCGAGGAGGTCTTCAAACCGCTTCGCAGGTGCCGGCAACTCCCCGGGGGTGC
>DHQM01000166.1:418-3549 GCA_002408105.1 Gammaproteobacteria bacterium UBA5338
CCTCCCCGGGGGTGCGCACGGCCACCACCTGTGTGAGATCCGCAAGGCCAGACCAAATGGATTGGGTCAGCGCAATGCGCTCGGCATCGGCAAAGAAAACCTTGGCGCCCGAATCAGCCAGCCCGTATTCCAGTTCATTGCTCTTCCACCAAGCATTGAGCGGAACAATGATGGCACCAATGGCGGTGGTCGCCCAGAACACAACCGGCCACTCGGGGTAGTTGCGCATGCACAACGCCACCCGGTCACCTTTCTGCACCCCAAACTCGTTGACGAGCAGACTGGCCACCGCCACCACTTTGCGGAAGTGCTCCTCGTAGGTCATCCGCTCGTCTTGGAAGACGATGTAGTCACGATCAAAGAAATTTCGGGTGTTTTCCAAAACATGGCGCAACGTGGGCGGCGCAGACTTCCACACATCAGTGGCAACACCGTCAATGTCGAGGGTCTCAATGTCGAACATTCCGCCAGCGGCGGCGATGAGTTTGCGGTTCGCTTCTTCAATCGGGAGGGGCATAGGACTACTACCTTATTGCTGTACGCAAATGGACCTACCTACTCGCTTGCCCTGCAGAAACAGTCCAGCGACTGAGGCAAAACGTTGGATTGTACTACAAAGAACCGACTCGCACGCTTGTCAGCGCGTTTGGCGACTGTGTACCATTCGGGCGACTCGACCTGTCCAACAATAACCAGAACAAACCGGCCGGCAAGCACTCCGATTCCGACCACACCCGCCCGTTGGGTGCAGCAGTTCAGCGACATGCGCGCTGCCACTTGCTCTGACGTTGTTGTCCAGGGGTTCCCGCAGACAATGCACAATGGGGTAGCGCATGAACTTCGAATTCTCGGACGACCAGCGTCTGCTGAAAGAGCAGGCCAACAGGTTTCTCACTGACAAGTGCCCCACCAGTGAAGTGCGGGCCATTCTCGACAGCGACACGCCATTTCACCAGTCACTTTGGAACGACGTGGTCCACATGGGCTGGACCTCGACGGCCATCCCCGAGGAGTACGGCGGGCTCGGACTCGGATACCTTGAACTCTGCGTGATCGCCGAAGAACTCGGTCGGGCTCTGGCGCCCATTCCATTCTCATCGTCTGTCTATGTCGCAACCGAAGCGCTCCTGCAGGGCGGTTCACAAACCCAAAAAGAGCAGTACTTGCCGCAACTGGCCGCCGGCGAGTTGATCGGCACCTTTGCTGTGGCCGAGGGCCCTGGCACCCCGGCGGCGGATGGGCTGGAAGTGCGGGCGGATGCCGAACACCGCCTGAGCGGCGCCAAATGGCCGGTGATCGATGGAGACATCGCGGACTTTGCCGTGGTGTCTGCGCTCGGCAAGGCCGGCCCTTCGCTCTACCTGGTCGACCTGAAAGACCCGAGTGTCGAGCGAACACCCCTCAAGGCCCTCGACACGACCCGCTCCCAGGCACGCCTGACGTTCGCCTCGACACCGGCCCAGCCATTGGGCGAGGCAGGCACGGGTGCGACTTTGCTGGAGCGGGTGTTCGACCGCGCAGCTGTGCTTTACGGATTCGAACAGATCGGCGGTGCAGAGCAGGCCCTAGAGGTGGCCAAGGAGTATGCCCTCGGACGCTACGCGTTTGGGCGCTCCATCGCCAGCTTCCAGGCTTTGAAGCACAAAATGGCCGACATGTTCGTGGCCACCGAACTCGCCCGGTCCAACGGCTACTATGGCGCCTGGGCGCTCTCCACTGACGCACCGGAATTGTCCGTTGCCGCAGCGACCGCACGTGTTTCAGCCACCCAGGCCTTCCACGAGTGCGCCAAAGAGTGCATTCAAATCCATGGGGGGATGGGGTTCACCTGGGAATTCGACTGCCACCTCTTTTACCGGCGAGCCAAACTGCTGGCGCTGGTGCTCGGCAGCCAATCTCGCTGGGAAGACACGCTCATCCGCCGCATTGCCGCGCGCCGCGCTGCATAAGCCGCACGAACCGAATCGAGGAACACCACATGGACTTCAATGACACGCCCGAAGAAGCGCAGTTTCGCACCCGTTGCCGTGAGTTTCTGGACCAGCACGCGAAGCGCAAACAGGGCCCCCGAGACAGTTGGCAGCGGTTGGTCAACAGCGAAGCCGAAGCCGTCGAACTTGCCAAGCAGTGGCAGCGCACGCTCTACGACAACGGCTGGGCCTGCCTACACTGGCCCAAGGACTATGGCGGCCAGGATGCCTCCCCCATCCAACGCGTAATCTGGGACCAGGAAGAATCCCAGTACCTGGTGCCCAAGGGCTTTTTCACCATCGGCCTCGGGATGGCCGGCCCGACGCTGATGACCTGGGCCAGCGAAGAAATCAAAGCCGAACACCTGCCGAAAATGGCCCGGGCCGAGGAAGTCTGGTGCCAGCTGTTCAGCGAACCCGTTGCCGGGTCCGACCTCGCCGGAATCCGAACCCGAGCCGAGCGGGATGGCGACGACTGGATCATCAACGGCCAAAAGATCTGGACTTCAGGTGCCCATTACAGCGACTGGGGCATTCTGGTCACGCGCCATGATCCGACGGTGCCCAAGCACAAGGGCCTCACTTACTTCGTGGTCGACATGAAGTCGCCGGGCGTTGAGGTTCGGCCGATCAAGCAAATCACCGGCGCATCAGGGTTCAACGAAGTGTTCTTCAGCAACGTGCGCATTCCCGATCGCCAACGCCTGGGCGCGGTCGGACAGGGCTGGACCGTTGCTCTCACCACCCTCATGAACGAACGGATGGCGGTGGGAGAGCGCCAGGGCGTCGATTTCAACGAGATCTTCGACTTGGCCTCAAGCCTGCGCATCGACGGCAAGCCCGCCATTGAGGATGGCAACGTTCGGTCCCGGCTGGCCAACTGGTACTGTCAGAGCAGTGGGCTCAAGTACACCCGGTTCCGGTCCATCTCGGCGCTCTCCCGCGGCGAAACGCCAGGCCCAGAAAATTCCATCGGAAAACTGGTGGGCGCCTCCAAGTCCCAGAACCTGGCATCCTTTGGCATGGACCTGATGGACATGGCAGGGGTGCTCAACGACAAGGCGGAACTGCCGTTCGACGGCCAGTTTCAGCATACCTTCATGCAGTCGCCTTCCGGTCGAATCGCCGGAGGCTCAGACGAAATCCTGCGCAACATCATCG
>DHQM01000166.1:3839-3989 GCA_002408105.1 Gammaproteobacteria bacterium UBA5338
AAATCCTGCGCAACATCATCGCAGAGCGGGTGCTCGGGCTGCCGCAAGAAATCCGGACGGACAAAGAGCAACCGTTCAATCAGGTACCGAGCGGCAGTTGATCGACACAGGTGCGGGGCATCACCAGCCGAGGACCTCTTTCACCAACGG
>DHQM01000166.1:4314-4630 GCA_002408105.1 Gammaproteobacteria bacterium UBA5338
ATGGTGATGCGCCGGCCCCGCTCCAACGCCACCCGATCGATTCGTTCGAGGTGTTCGAGCAACTCAGCCGTCTCGCGGCCGCTGCGCCGCAGCACGTAGTCCCAGACCTCAGGCGCCACGCGCATGCCCAAAGAGTCCGCGCGCTGCGACAGCAGTGCAAGGCGCGCACCATCGTCCATCGGCTCAAGGGAAAGCACCAGCCCACCCGCCATGCGCGAGGACAGGTCCGCGAGCCCGAGACCCAGCAAAGCCGGCGGCCGACTCGCCGACACCAGAACCCTGTGCGACCGGGCTTGCAACCGATTGAACAGGTACA
>DHQM01000202.1 GCA_002408105.1 Gammaproteobacteria bacterium UBA5338
ATGTGGCGCCGGTCCTCGCGCAGGTGAATCGTGATGCCATCGGCGCCCCCTGCCTCTGCTTCCAGCATGGCAGCCACCGGATCGGGATAGGGCGTGTGGCGCGCCTGACGAATGGTGGCGACGTGGTCGATGTTGACGCCCAACAGGGGAGCAAGACTCATCAAGAACAGCCCTCGGTTTCAGGTTCGGAGGCCGCGTGCATCAACCGTGCCGCGGCCCGGTACATCTGCGGTGTTCGCAGCGCACGTCCCTGTAAATGCGGCGTCAACGCTGTCTGTACAAGCCGGCGTCCAGCCGCCTCAGTTTCACGCCGGCCCCAGTCGTTCGCGGCGATTTGCAGCAGCGCCTGGCCCGAAAAGCCCTTCGCATCGCCCTGGTGCGGCCTAAAGCCAAGCTCGGCGACGTACTCGTAGCGGCGGTCCGCTCGCAACGGCTGGCGCGGCGCTGCGCAAACAAATTCGATGCCGTAACCGATCTGCTCGAGCAACAGCAACTCGAAGCGGCGCAGGGCGACTGCCGTCTCCCCTGGGCCGGCTTCGACCAAGACACTTAGAGCGGCCGAGTACCCGTCGAACAACTCGGGGTACGGCTCTCCCGGGCGCAGCAGCCGGGTCACCAGTTCATTGAGGTAACAGCCGCTCCACCACGCGAGCCCCGTGAGCGGCCGGAAAGGCTGGGCTTCAGAGTGGGTCAGCGTTTTGAGGTCACTGCGCCCGGTCAGCCCAACCGCCATGGGTACAAAGGGGTGCAACGGGGCGCCCCGG
The DNA here is from genome assembly GCA_002408105.1 of Gammaproteobacteria bacterium UBA5338. Lineage (GTDB taxonomy): Bacteria > Pseudomonadota > Gammaproteobacteria > Pseudomonadales > UBA5862 > UBA5862. Next base: position 765 of record DHQM01000202.1, read on the forward strand.
GGCTTTCGGCCCATGGCCCGAACACCCTTGGCCACTGCAGTGACCCGCCCATGGGTCCGACTAAAGAGGTCAACCAACTGGCTGTGCTCCCGGTATGGCCGGCACCGCAATACAAACGCCTGTTGCCACCCAGTCGATTCCACAGCTCAGTTCCAGTTCGCAATGTCAGCGCCGCGGCGGTGGCGACTCGTACCCAAGACCACGCAGTGCCCGTTGGTCGTCCGACCAGCCACGGCGCACCTTGATCCAGGTCGACAGCATCACCCGCTCACCGAACAGCCGCTCCATGTCGACCCGGGCCTCTTGCCCGATGCGCTTGAGCAATGCCCCTTGTGCGCCGATCAGAATTTTCTTCTGGCCGGGGCGCTCAACGAGGATCAACGCATTGATGTGCAAGATGCCGTCCCGTTCCGAAAACTGCTCGATGGTGACTGCGACGCTGTGGGGCACCTCGTCCCCAGTCAGTCGCACAATCTTTTCGCGAATCAGTTCAGCCGCGAAGAAACGCCCACTGCGGTCGGTCAGTTCATCGGCTGCATACAGGTGCGGCGCACGGGGCAAAGCAGCGCCAATGACCTGTTCGAGCTGATCCATCTGATCGCCCCGTTGCGCCGAGATCGGCACCACAGCATGCAACGCCATGCGCTCACTGAGCTCAGCGATCCGTGGCAGGACGTCCTCGCGCCGGGGCAACTGGTCGATCTTGTTCAGAGCGGCCACCACCGGAACAACTGTGCGTTCCAAGTGCCCACGAAGGGTTTCGTCCGCTTCCAGATACCGCCGTGCTTCAAGGACCCAGACCACCAGATCAACGTCCTGCAGCGATGCCAATGCTTCGCGGTTCATGAAGCGGTTCAGCGCCTTGGTCTGGCCCTGGTGGTAGCCAGGAGTGTCAATGTAGACCGCCTGAGCATTGCCTTCGGTCTTAATGCCAAGAACCCGGTTGCGCGTGGTCTGCGGAGTGGCCGAAGTGATGCTCAATTTCTGCCCGAGAATGGCATTGATCAGGGTGGACTTGCCGACGTTCGGCCGCCCGACCAGCGCGACCAGTCCACAGCGCTGTTCGCCATCGGCGGCATTGGAGCCTGACTCAGACATCGACGCCAAGCTTACCCAAGGCCTGGGCCGCTGCGGCTTGTTCGGCTGCCCTGCGGCTGGCCCCGACTCCAGTGGCTTCGATGTCGGGTTTGGCCAGGCGGCACTCGACGTGAAAGGTCTGTGCATGGGCCTTACCCGTGACCTGACGCACCCGGTAGGAGGGCAAGGGAGCGGCATGGCCTTGCAGGTATTCCTGCAACCGCGTCTTGGGGTCCTTCTGTACGTCGTCCAGCGATATGCGCTGCAAGCGGTCCTGGTACCAGCGCAAGACAGTCGCTCGGCAAATCTCCATGCCAGCGTCGAGGTAAATCGCACCGATCAACGCCTCCAGCGCATCGGCCAGGATTGAATTGCGCTGACTGCCTCCGCTGCGCAGCTCACCGCTGCCCAGATTGAGGTGGTCGCCAAGGCCCAGCTCGCGCGCAATTTCCGACAGGGTTACGCCGCGCACAAGGCGCGCCCGCAACCGAGTCAGCTTGCCCTCGCGGGCAGCGCCAAAGCGTTCGAACAATTCCTCGGACACGATCAGCCCAAGCACTGAGTCACCAAGGTACTCTAGGCGCTCATTGTTGGGGCGGCCATAGCTGCTGTGTGTCAGTGCTTCGTCGAGCAAATCCAAGTCACGAAACTGGTAATCGAGGGTGCGCTGCAGCGCACCGATGGATGGTTTCAAGGCAGGTCCGTCGGATAGCGGTTCTCGAACCGGATCACGGCATCGATGTTGCCAAACAGGTTGACCCGGGTTTCGTAGTCAACGGCCACCAGCACGCGGTCATCGACCCGCGACACCACCACCGCCTCGGTCGGCACGTCTCGCACGTTGTTGATCCGCAACCGATTCATGACCAGGGTGCGGACCTCACGTTCGGTCTTGTCGTTGAGGTCAGGCACAGTACCCAGTGAAGCGACCGTCGTCGAAATCCCGTAGTTGTCGATGTACGGCGGCACCAGCTTGAAGGCGAGGGTCGCCAACACCCCAGTGGCAACCAGCACATAGAGAAGACCAAGGCCGGAAAGCCCCTGTTGGCGGTTCAGTGTAGGCAGGTCGTTGGCGTGCATCGTTGGCTACTCAATCATGCGGTTGCGGCTGAAACTCGGCAGGCTCCAAAAGCGCGGCCAATGCAGCCACACTGCAAATGCTTTGCCGACAACGGCGTCCTCCGACACAAAGCCCCACACCCGGCTGTCGCTGCTGTTGTCCCGGTTGTCACCCATCACAAAGTAATGGCCTTCGGGGATTTGCCATTGCCGTCCGGGTGGCGAAGGACCAATCGACACCTGAATCAAATGGTGGGCTTCCCCCAATTGCTCTTCGAGTATTTTGATTTGCGGGCGCCCCACCGGCAAGGCCGCCAGGAGCTCCACCGCAACTGCCTCTCCGTTTACAAACAATTGCTTGTCCGCGTAAGTCACGGTGTCGCCCGGGAGCCCCACGACCCGTTTGATGAAGTTGGTGTCTGGCTGGTGCGGCGGACGGAACACCATCACGTCCCCGCGTTCCGGTGCCCCGATGGGCACCACTTTGGTGCCAACCACCGGCAGGCGCAACCCATACGCAAATTTGTTGACCAGGATGAAGTCGCCGATTTCCAGCGTGGGAACCATGGAACTCGATGGAATTTGAAACGGCTCGACCAAGAACGACCGCAGCACCAGCACCAGCAACAGTATCGGAAAAAACGCCTTGGCCTGCTCGACCCAGCCAGGCTCCTTCGCCAGAGCTTCAGCTTCCGACGCTTCAGGATCAATGACACCGCCATGAGCAGCCACTCGTGCGCGCCGCCGGGGCGCCAACAGGGCAAAGTCGAGCAGCCAGATGCCACCGGTCGCGAACACCGCCAACACCAAAATCAGTGGCAAATCGAGGTCCATGTGTTTGTTCCTACTTCTTATCCACTTGCAGCACTGCCAGAAATGCTTCCTGCGGCACTTCCACCGATCCCACTTGTTTCATTCTCCTTTTGCCTGCCTTTTGCTTTTCCAGCAGCTTGCGCTTGCGGCTCACATCCCCGCCGTAGCACTTCGCGGTCACGTTCTTGCGCAATGCCTTGACGGTGGTGCGCGCAATGATGTGGGCGCCGATGGCCGCCTGGATCGCCACGTCGAACATCTGGCGGGGAATCAACTCATGCAGCGCCTCGATCAACTCGCGTCCACGGGACTGAGCCAGCGCACGGTGAACGATCAGTGCCAAGGCGTCCACCCGTTCGCCATTGATCAACACGTCAAGCTTCACCAATGGCGCGGCCTCGAAGCGTTCAAAACCATAGTCCAGCGACGCGTAGCCTCGACTCACCGACTTGAGTCGATCAAAAAAGTCGAGCACCACTTCGTTCATCGGCAACTCATAGACAATGGATACCTGAGACCCCAGGTACTGCATGTCTTTTTGCACACCACGCTTTTCTTCACAAAGTGTAATCACTGCACCCACATACTGCTGAGGGGTCAGGATATTGGCGCGTACGATGGGCTCGCGAATTTCCTCCGTGCGCGCGGGTTCCGGCAACCGGGACGGGTTGTCCACGCTGACCACCGAACCATCCGTCATCAAGACTTCATAGACGACCGTTGGAGCGGTGGTGATCAGGTCAAGGTCATATTCGCGTTCCAGGCGCTCCTGGATGATCTCCATGTGCAGCATGCCCAGAAACCCGCAACGGAATCCAAACCCAAGTGCGTCCGAGGTTTCCGGTTCATAGAACAACGAGGCGTCATTCAGCGTGAGCTTTTCAAGGGCGTCGCGAAAATCTTCGTAGTCATCGGCCTGTACCGGGAACAGCCCAGCGTAGACCTGGGGTTTGATCTTGGCAAAACCCGACAATGCCGGCACATCCTGGGTCCGAAAATGGGTGATGGTGTCGCCCACAGGTGCACCGCGAACCTGTTTGATCCCGGCGACGACAAACCCCACCTCGCCGGCAGATAGAGACCGCAAGGGTGTGCGTTTGGGCGTAAAGATCCCAAGTTCGTCGACCCCATGGGCCTGACCAACGGACTTAATGTAGATTTTGTCACCACGGCGCAGGGTCCCTTGTTTCACCCGCACCAAGGACACGACCCCGAGGTAGTTATCAAACCAGGAATCAATGATGAGCGCTTGCAGTGGGGCCTCCGGGTCGCCTTCGGGAGGAGGAATGACCCGCACCAGCGTTTCCAACAGCTCGTCAATGCCAAAACCCGTCTTGGCACTCACCTCCACCGCATCGTCGGTATCCAGACCAATGACGTCCTCGATCTCTGCGCGAACCCGCTCCGGGTCAGCTTGCGGCAGGTCGATCTTATTCAGCACCGGCAGCACTTCGAGGCCTTGCTCGATGGCTGTATAGCAGTTGGCGACTGACTGGGCCTCTACACCTTGCGCCGCATCAACCACAAGCAGCGCCCCCTCGCAGGCGGACAACGAGCGCGACACTTCATAGGAAAAATCGACGTGTCCCGGGGTGTCAATAAAATTCAATTGATAAGCCACGCCATCTCGCGCTGTAAATCCAAGGGTCACACTTTGCGCTTTGATGGTAATGCCGCGCTCACGCTCAAGCTCCATGGAGTCGAGCACCTGGGCCGCCATTTCGCGCTCGCTCAAGCCCCCACAGCGCTGAATCAGCCGATCGGCGAGGGTCGACTTACCGTGATCGATGTGGGCGATGATCGAAAAGTTGCGGATGTGGGTGAGCGTGCTCAAAATCGATGGACAACCGGGCGGGAAAAGGTTCTGGGGCCGTTTAGGCCAAGCGGCAAATTATACCGAAAGTCCCGCGACCCAACCACGCGCAACCGGATCGCAACTTTCACGAAAGATTCACCGAATGATCGCAGGACTGTCATCTGCGCTGCCTAGCCTTATGAAGCAGCAATCACTGGGGCGACGCGACTGCATGATGGCAACTGCAGGATTGAAACCGTCTGGAAGGAAGTTTGACCTGGAAGTGACGCGGGATCCTGCAACCATCCTTGCGGCACAGCGCCTCAGGTACCAGGTATTCGCTGAGGAAATGGGCGCCGCGCTGCCCGAAACCGAGCTTCGCATCGACCGCGACGACATTGACTCCCACTGCAGCCATTTGGTGGTGCGAGCCCGTCAAAGTGGCGAAATCGCTGCCTACACCCGGCTGATCTCACAGCCTCAAGCCAACCGCATTGGGCAATTTTACTCGGCTGGCGAATTCGATCTCGACCCCGTCCTCCGCCTTCGCGGGCGCTTCCTCGAAATCGGCCGCACCTGCGTGGCTCCACCCTTCCGAGGCGGCATCGCGTTGGCGGTGCTCTGGTCTGGGTTGGTCAGTCACTGTCGACAAGAGCAGGTCGACTACCTGATCGGCTGCGCGAGCGTGCCGCCACAGGCAGACGGTTACCCTGTCCAGGCTTTGGAACATCAGCTGACCGCCAGCCAGCGCGCGCCACTCAACCTCCATGTCCGACCGCGGCAAGCGGTGCCGCCTCACCTGCACAGCGTCCGCCTCGATGCCCCCATGCCTCCGCTGCTGGCTGCGTACCTTCGGTTCGGCGCGCAAGTGTGCGGCGCACCCTGCTGGGATCGGGAGTTCAACGTCATGGACGTCTTCATCTTGCTCGACCTCAAGCGGGTCAACCAGCGCTACGAAAGACACTTTTTTGGCCAACCCAGAAGCCAGCCCAGTGCGGCGGTTGCTGTCGGCTAGCTGGATTGGGCTCTTGTGCCTGGGCGCCCTGGTGGTCACCCTGGTGGTCTACCCCACCCTGCTGCGGGCACTGCCACAGGCACGCGCAGAGCGAGCACAGTCAGGCATTCAACGCAGCTGGTGCCGGCTCGTGCTGAAGGCGCTCAACATCAAGGTGGATGCCGAAGGAGTTCCCGCGCCAGCCCCTGTGCTTTGGTCCAGCAACCACATCTCCTGGATTGACGTACTGGTGCTGAAATCGCTGCGTGACGTCCGTTTTCTGGCCAAGCAAGAAGTCGCGCACTGGCCCTTGATTGGGTTGCTGGCGGCACGCACCGGAACGCTCTTCGTGCGGCGCGGGGATGCCCGGTCAACCCGCGATGCCACCCACCAAATGGCGTGGGCACTGCGCCGAAATGAAACCTTGGTGCTGTTTCCCGAGGGCACGACGACCGACGGCAAGCAGCTGTTGCGCTTTCAGCCCCGCCTCTATCAGGCGGCCTGCATGGCGCAGGCCCCGGTGCAGGGTGTTGCCCTTCGCTATGCTGGCCAAGGCGCCGGTTCCGTGCCCTTCATTGGCGACGATGCCTTTGTACCTCACCTGTGGCGCTTGCTGGGCACAGGGCCTGCTCAGGTGGTGGTGCACTTTTGTACCGTTCATGCAAGCCTGGATCAAACCAGAGACCAGTTGGCAGCGCGCACCCAACAGGAAATCGCAGAATCACTCTGGCCAGAGCTACAATGCTCCGGCCAGGGCAGTACCCCAGGTCGCACCCGCACTAACGGCCCTCGGAACAATGCCAGCGACCACCAACCCGGGCCATTTGACACCGCCCCCCAGGCCACGCCCAACCAGTCAACAGCCCGCTAGGAAGGAGCGCCCATGTCGATCCAGCACCACCTGCCACCACGCCACTTTCGCACCGTATGGATCTCGGACGTGCACCTCGGATTTCGCGGGTGCAGCGCCGAGCACCTGCTCGACTTTCTCCACTCCTTCGAGTGCGACCAACTGTACCTGGTCGGCGACATCATCGACATCTGGCAGATCAAGCGGAAACCCTATTGGCCTCAGGAGCACAACAACGTGCTGCGAACCATCTTGGGCAAAGCCAAGCGGGGCACCCAGGTGATTTACGTGCCCGGCAACCACGACGAACTGCTGCGCGACTATGAAGGCACCCAGTTCGGCAACATCCGCATTGCCAGCCGGGTCATCCACACACGCGCTGATGGGTCCCGGATGCTTGTATTGCACGGCGACCAGTTCGACGGCGTGGTGAAGTGCTCCAAGATCCTGGCACTGATCGGCAGCAAACTGTATGAATGGCTGCTGCAGGCCAACATCGCAGTGAACTGGGTGCGCCGCAAGCTTGGGCTCTCGTACTGGTCCCTCGCTGGATTTTTGAAGGGCAAGGTCAAAAACGCGGTTCAGTACGTAAGCAACTTTGAACGCGCCGTCGCCCACGAAGCGGAGAAGCAAGCCGTGCAGTCTGTGGTTTGTGGACACATCCACCGGGCCGAGATCACCGAAATCAACGGCATCTTGTACTGCAACTGCGGCGATTGGGTTGAAAGTTGTTCGGCCCTGGTCGAGCAAGAGGACGGTACGATCGAGCTGCTGTATTGGAGCCGCAGTGTGGCCGCTGACGCCCCACTCGCACAAGTCGCTTAGCTGGAGCGGCACCATGCGCATCGCCATCGTGACAGACGCCTGGCACCCACAGATCAACGGCGTGGTCACGACGCTGAGCCACACCTGCACCCAATTGCAGCGGCTCGGACACGAGTTGCGCGTGATCACCCCCGGGGAATTTCCAACACTGGCCCTGCCGACGTACCGCAGCATTCGGGTTGCGCTCTGTGGACCGGGGGGAGTTGCCCGCTTGCTGCGGGACTTCACACCCGACGCTGTGCACATTGCCACCGAAGGACCCCTGGGCCACGCCGCAAGGCGCTGGTGCCTGCGCCAAAGCTTCCCCTTCACCACCTCCTACCACACGCAGTTTCCGGAATACCTGCGACTGCGCGTTCCTGTGCCGCTCGAGCTCAGCTACGCTTACCTGCGAAGATTCCATGCACAGGCGGCGCGCACCCTGGTGCCCACCCCGCAACAGGCCCAGCTGCTGCGGGACCGGGGGTTCGAACACCTGGTGCTTTGGCCACGGGGCGTCGACACAGAGTTGTTCCGACCCGACGGCGAGGTCGTGCTCGATCTGCCCCGACCGGTTTTGCTGTACCTGGGCCGGGTGGCGGTGGAAAAAAATGTGCAGGCCTTCCTGGACCTGAACACCCCGGGCAGCAAGCTGGTGATCGGAGATGGCCCCGACCGTCGGTGGATGCAGCAGCGCCATCCGGATGTCCACTTTGCAGGGTTCAAGACCGGTACCGAACTGGCCCAGTTGATCGCAGCGTGTGACCTGCTGGTGTTTCCGAGCCTCACAGACACCTTCGGACTGGTCATGCTTGAGGCGATGGCGTGCGGCCTGCCAGTGGCGGCATTCCCCGTTACCGGCCCCATTGATGTGGTCCAGCACGGCGTCACAGGCGCTCTGGACGCCGATCTTGGATGCGCTGTCGCGGCCGCACTTCAAATTGATCCCGCGGCCTGTGTTCGCTTCGCGCGGTCCCGTTCATGGCAGCAGGCGTCTTCGGTGTTCCTGAACCAGCTGCAACCAGCACACCACCACCGTCAGCCACTCGACAGAGCGGGCTAGCTGCCTCACCGCACGATGTCATTGCCGCTCACCTCAGGAACGGCGCCAGCCGCCGGTGCCACACGCCGCAAATGGACCGGCGGGACACGGCGTGCCCGCACGCGCATATTGAGCACCTCGACAGCAATCGAAAACGCCATCGCAAAGTAGATGTAGCCTTTGGGGATGTGAAAATGCATCCCTTCCGCCACCAGCGACATTCCGATCAAGGTCAAGAACGACAACGCCAGCATTTTGACCGTCGGGTGTCGCTCCACAAAACCGCTGACCGCCTCGGCAGCCAACATCATCACCAACACGGCAATCACGATGGCGATGACCATCACCTCAACCTGTTCGGCCATTCCCACCGCGGTAATGACCGAGTCCAATGAAAAGACCAGGTCAAGCAGCGCAATCTGCGCCAGTACTGCGCCAAGGGCGGCCGCGGGCGTGGAACCCGAAGCCGCATCCGCGTGTTCATTGCCTTCAAGGCTGTTGTGTATTTCGGCGGTGCTTTTGTAAAGCAAGAACAGGCCGCCACAGAGCAAGATCAAATCACGCCCTGACACCGCGTGCTCCCAAACAATAATCAAGGGTGCCGTCAGCCTCATGACCCAAGCCAGGGAGAGCAGCAACAGAACCCGCCCCGCCATGGCCATGCCAAGGCCCAGGATGCGCGCAGTTCTCCGCTGCGCTTCCGGCAAACGCCCCACCAGCAGCGTAATGAATATAATGTTGTCGATGCCGAGCACGATTTCCAACGCCGTAAGAGTCGTCAATGCGACCCAGGCATTCGGGTCAGTGATCCACTCAAACATCGTGTCGTTCCTCTCATCATCTCCGATCGGCACTGTAGAACAGGCAACACCGGCCGGCCAGTCCCCTTTGTGATTGATACACTGGTGGCAGTCGAGCGCAGGAGGACCGCATGAGCGAGCTAACCGAGACCAAACGATTGCTCCACATCGTCGCGCAGCTGCGCAATCCCGAAAGCGGTTGTCCCTGGGACTTGCAACAGACCCATACAAGCCTGGCCCCCTACGTGCTCGAAGAGGCCTACGAATTGGTCGAGGCGATCGAAACCGGGGACCAGGACCATACCCTCGAAGAACTGGGTGACGTGCTACTGCAAGTGGCGCTGCACAGCCGCATTGCCGAAGAGCATCGGGCCTTCGACTTCGACGCTGTCGCAGCACGACTTGCCGACAAGCTGGTGCACCGCCACCCCCATGTGTTCGCTGAGGTGCACTACGCAGACGCAGCTGAGCAAGCGGCCGGCTGGGAAGCCATCAAGGCACAAGAGCAATCCACCCGGCCTGTGCCAGCCGGGCTCCTTGGCAAAGTGCCTGCGAACCTTCCTGGCCTGACTCAAGCGCTCAAGTTGCAAAAAAAAGCAGCAACCGTTGGGTTTGACTGGCCATCCGCCCAGGGAGTGCTCGACAAGCTGCACGAGGAGCTTCAAGAAGTCGAGCAGGCCGAGCACCAAGGCGATATGGACGAGCTCGAAAACGAGCTGGGGGATCTGCTGTTCACTGTGGTGAACTTGGCCCGCCACCTGGGCGTCGAACCCGAGCGCGCCTTGCGGGTGGCCAACCGCAAGTTCAGGCGCCGGTTTCAGGCAATGGAAGCAGCGTGCACGCGCGAGGGGCGGGACTTGAGCCGGCTCGATTCAGCCGCCCTGGAGGCGCTTTGGCAGTCCGCCAAATCCAACGGCTAGCCACCATGACCCACCCCTGGCTCCAGATCGACCCCAGCGCCGCTCCACAGCAGGTTCGAAACAGCGGCGAGGCCCTCGCACTGCAGCGAACCCTGGCCTCGCGGATTCAACTGGGTGGCGCCGGTCTGAATCACGCAACACGAATCGCTGGTGTGGACGTGGGGTTTCCCCGGGGGCGAAGCGTCGCCCGCGCTGCAGCGGTCGTGCTGGACTATCCAAGCCTGCGGCCCGTTGAGGTGGCCATCGCCGAAGAGCCGGTCGAATTTCCCTACGTACCTGGCTTACTTTCCTTTCGAGAACTGCCAGCCATTCTGAGTGCCTTGAGCAAGCTCGCCCGTAGCCCCGACCTCATCCTCTGTGATGGCCAAGGCATCGCGCACCCACGCCAACTCGGTATCGCCAGCCATTTGGGTATCGCAATCAACCTCCCGACCATCGGGGTGGGCAAAAGCCGCTTAACCGGGAGCCACGCTCCGGTCGGGGTTGAGCGTGGCGCACGGACACCTTTGCTGGATCGACATGGGCTACAAATCGGCACCGTGCTGCGAACCCGATCAGGCACGAAGCCATTGTACGTTTCTCCCGGCCACCGCATTGATCATAGCGCTGCGGTTGAATGGGTCCTGCGCGCCACTCCAAGGTACCGACTGCCAGAGACCACGCGCCAGGCAGACCGCCTGGCATCGGCACGGTGAGGCATCAACCTTACTCAGGTAACTTGAACGCCAGAAAACCCGGAACTCCATCGCGGATAACCCGCATAGGAATCAGCTCCCCTGCCGGCAACTGCTGCACCACCCGTTCGAAGTCGTCCACGTCTTCTATGATTTGGTCGCCAATGCGGGTGATGACCGTCCCTGGGCGCAGCCCCACCGCAGCGCCAGGGCCCTGGCCGACTTCAACCACTTCCACTCCAGCCTCTACACTCAACCGTTGCCGCAAGGCCGGGGACAGGTCTCGGACCCGAACTTGAAGCCGGTTGTCGTCGTTTACCGTCGGCGGAGCCTGCTGCGCGACCTGCCCCGGATCCTCGGGCAGCTCACCGATGCGTGCTGTGAGAGCACGCCGTTTTCCGCTGCGCACGACTTCAATCTTGGCCTTGGTGCCAGGCTCAAGGCGGCCGATGATGTGCGGCAAGTCACCGGAGACATTCACGGTTTGACCCTCGACCTCGACAATTACGTCGCCGGGCTCGAGTCCCGCTGCGGCTGCCGGGCTGTCCGGAACTACGGACACCACCAAGGCCCCGTGAGGTCGGCGCAAGCCGAAAGACTCAGCCAGGTCGCGGTTCACCTCCTGAATGCTGACACCTAGCCAGCCCCGAGTCACTCGCCCGGATTCCTTCAGCTGTTCAACCACATTGAGCGCCACAGAGGTAGGAATGGCGAACGACAACCCCATGAAGCCACCGGATCTTGTGTAAATCATCGAATTGATCCCGACCACCTCGCCCTTCATGTTGAACAGCGGCCCGCCCGAATTGCCGGGATTGATCGCGACGTCCGTTTGAATGAACGGAACATAGTTCTGGTTTTGGTCGTTGGGCAGGCTGCGCCCGGTGGCGCTCACGATGCCCGCAGAAACCGAATAGTCAAAGCCAAAGGGCGAGCCGATGGCCAGCACCCACTCCCCCACCTCCAGGGCATCCGAGTCGCCGAACTTGGCAACTGGCAGGCCCTTCGCATCCACTTTCAGCAGCGCAAGGTCAGACGCGGGATCGGCTCCCACAAGTTCCGCCACGAACTCGTGGCGATCGGTCAACGCCACCGTGATCTCATCCGCACCCTGAACCACGTGATTGTTGGTCAGAATGTACCCATCGGCTGAGATGACGAAGCCCGAACCCAGGTTGCGCCTTTTTTGAGGTGGAGCAGCACGCCCATTAGGTGCCCCTGGAATATCGAAGAAGCGCCGAAAGAACTCCGGCATGTCATCGGGGAGTGCGTAGCCCCCCGCTTGCCGGCGCGACTGTACTGTGGTTTCCGTGCTGATGTTGACCACCACCGCGGATTGGCGCTTCACCAAATCGGTGAAGTCCGGCAACTCTGCAGCCACCAGGGCGCTGGCACCCAGCAGGCACCAACCCCACACCAGCGCCGCCGAAAATCTGCGGGCTTGCATCTTCGTGTTTACCATTTCTATCTACTCCTCAAGCATCGAACCCACGGCAAAATGCCCCAACCGGGACATCGCGCCCACGAGGCCACCGCTTTGGGCTCACCACGGCGAAACTTCCGCGTGGAGACGCGGATCAAGGGGCGCGGCCCAGCAAGACAGGTGAGAAGGGGCCACGCAAGACCGATCCGACCCGCGCGCCAGCGACGCCCAGCACAAGCCCGGTGAGGGCCCCCATTGCGACCCAGCCATCGCCGACACCGGGCGCCAAAGCTGCGACAGACACGGCACCCCCGATCAGTCCAACCAAGGGCGCGCCGTACGCCCAGGCTGAGGCCGCTGTCAGCGCGCGCTCCTCAAGCCCGACCCGCACAAGATCACCAACCTTGGGCTCCGGGGCATCCTCCGGCAATGAAACGCGCATCCCGACCGCGGACGAGGGCCCCGGCAGCAAACGAGACCAGAGTCCCTGGCCGCAGCCGGATTGAAGCTGACAACCTGCGCAGCCAGATGAGCGGACAGGAAGCACCCACGCTGATCCCGACGCCTGGTCGATGGAAAGGACCCGCCCCTGCTCTTCAAGCACCGTCAGCCTCAAGTTTTGGGGAAGGTTCCGAATCGGACGCAGCTGCCGGTCATTGATTCTGAACCGACGAGCCAAGCCGAGCAGCCGACGCGGCTCGGTCAACTGCAGGATCAAGAGGGTCAACCGCTGCGCTCGAATCGGGCAACGCACCAGTTTTTGCATTTAAGCCGACGGGAGAAGCGAGCATCCGCGGTGCCAGCGGCATGGATGCAATCGGAGCAGTCGACGACTCCGCTGCTCCGTGCTGCTCCTCAACCAAGGTTGGCGCAGCGGGATCGATCAGAAAAAGGCGGGCACCCAGCACCACCGCAGACGCCACAGAGGCCGCCACTCCCAAACCCGCCACTGCAC
>DHQM01000134.1:0-1403 GCA_002408105.1 Gammaproteobacteria bacterium UBA5338
CGTGTTGCCGCCCAACAAATCGCTGCAGGTGCGTTTGACTCGCCACGCACCTGAACTCAGGCGTTAGGTTTCAGGGTGAATTTCTTAGGTGTTTCTAATATGCAACTATCCCGAGAAAGTAAAATTGTTTGTGGCCTCTTACTCATCGCTGTGCCAAGCATCATGTATGGTGGAGTTACTTTGCTCGGCATACTCACTGAAGGCACGGCGGGTTTGAAGCCTAGCAACTTATCGCTCAATGAAACTCAGTGGTCGTTGTGGCGAGCCGGCCATGCCCATGCAGGCGTTTATGTCGTGTTGGCGCTTATTCTTCAGCCGCTGGTAGATCAAACAGCTTTCTCAAATTCGGTTAAATGGGTAGCACGCCTCGGTGCCCCAATTGCATCAGTTGTCGTTCCTGCGGGGTTTTTCGGGTTGGCTTTTCTCCCCGGTTTTCGCTGGGTCATGTATATCGGTATCGCCTGCCTAGCAGTTTCAATGTTGCTCACCGGCGTTGGTCTGCTTCGAAACCTCCGCCCCCAAAATTAATGCAGCTGAGCTCAGGCTTTAGGCGTCCCTAGGGAGCACCGTATGTTTCTAGTTCTTCTCGTCATAACCTTCTGTATTGCACTGGGTGTGTCCGCAGTAGTCGTCTGGTTCTTCCAAGGCTCCATCGAACGAATTCTCGCTCGAATCGTTGCCGACGAACTTGCCGGCGCTTGGCTCCGATACGTCAAGTTCGCCGGCTATGTCGTCGGGATATCTGGCGGAGTAAGGATCTATCAGCTTGAACGCTACGCGCACTCAACCAACGAGTCGGTTCCCATTCTCGAACTCAGCACAGAGGCATGGATCCTGGAAATCTACCGCACTGTGATTGAGACGCTTCAAAGCCTCGCCTGGCTGCTGCTCGTGGTATTCGTATTCTGCTTGATGGCTTTCGTGATCGTTCGGGCGTTTGAGCTACGGCGCCCAAAAGCTAAGGAGTGCACGGAGGACGCCTGACCATGGCAGTGCAGCGGGCCGTACAAGTACGACTGCTGTTTTTTGTTCAGCTTGCCGGTCTGCTTTAGCAGAAATTGCCTCGGAAGAGGAGGTATTTTAGCAGCTGCATACCGCATTGATGGCACTATTGAGATCGAAAATAGGTGCCGAAGAACCGAGCTGGATAGAAATCAGTAATTCAGTAAAGCAGTTTGATGGCCGTCCATCCTATAACTTAGGATGAACGTTGGTATAACAAGGCACTGTGGTCGCTGTGCTGGGATCTCCATTACGCTGTGCTTCACTACAGCCTCTAAACGCGGCATTAAGTGCAATGCCATAACCTACCCAAGTCTGCCCAAGCTGTAATTCAGAAATTTCAGGTGAGTTATATCGGTTCAGCTTTATTGATATTAGGCAATTTACTGTGACAAATGCTC
>DHQM01000134.1:1676-8821 GCA_002408105.1 Gammaproteobacteria bacterium UBA5338
AATTATAGATTCCAAGCTCTATGACTTAGCAAAAAAAATCTATTGGAATCTAGGCAAAATACCATTCTAAAATCCACTTAAACGGGACTCCCCCTTCCGGGCAGATTTTTGATTTCGGCGTTAACTCCACGAGTGAGTCAGAGCTCCCAATTTATAAGTGTTATGGAACTGATATTTTTACTTTTGATAATTTTCTCTGTAGCACTTCGGCTATTTCTAAATTCCCCCTGCTACAAGGGAAGATCGGGTGAGAGGAAAATTGGAAACAGACTCAGAGAGTTTGCTGGAAAATCTGATGGGGCCAGGTGTTTGCATAATATAATTTTATACACGCATGATGGAACTACACAGATAGACCACATATTGGTATCAGAGACCGGTATTTTTGTTATCGAAACCAAGAATATGAGTCCAACCGCAGGCGACGGCTTAATCGGGCGTTGGGGCCACAGTCGAAACGTTATAAATAGGAAGAAAGGAAATGGAGCCACGTGTTAGCATCATCACATTAGGTGTATCAAACCTGAAGAAATCCTACGAATTTTATACTGCTCTTGGCTTTCCTTCTTCCAAAAAGCCAGAAGATGGCATCGTGTTTTTCAAGACTGCTGGTGTGTGTCTGGCTCTGTACCCTTTGGATAAGTTGGCAAAAGATGTATCGCCTGATTTTGATTCAAAGCGTTCGGGGTTTTCTGGTTTTACGTTGGCTCACAATACAAAATCAAAAGCTGAAGTAGACACGATTTTAGAATTAGCAAAAAGAGCAGGTGCTAAAATCGAAAAACCAGCTCAAGAGGTGTTTTGGGGCGGTTATAGTGGCTATTTCTCTGATCCTGATGGTCATTTATGGGAAGTTGCCTATGGTGACTGCTGGGAGTTTAACGAGGATGGAAGCTTAGTCATTGACTAAAAGCCCTAACAAGTGCGTCAATTTGGCCGCCAAAGGCGGCATTTCGATGCGCTACACCCTACTTTTCTGGTCGAGTTAACCTTATCATTAATTTTTATTCCCAGTACGAGGGTGATAACTAAAGTGCTACGAGTGATACTGATGTTGATTACCGCATGCACTCTATTTGGGTGTAGCAACAGAGCGATTTACGAGAACATTCAATTACATAATCGGCAGCAGTGCGCTCAGCTGCCGCCGTCGCAATATGATGACTGTATGGAAGAAATAAACAAATCCTATGATGAGTATGAACGGGAGCGCGAGGAGAGTCTTGAGTAAAAAATGGCTGCTCTATCCCACTGGGCTAATCAAAACTCATCACTATTGTCCCATTATCTGCCTCAGCGATGTTTTTTCTCTCTGGCCTAGCTATGCTCGGTGGCGGAGTGTCCGCTAACAATCACTTGAATAACTACCTCGCAAAATCAAGCGCCGTCTCTTTCTGTTAAGCGAGGTGTGATACACGCAAAGGGGGTGAGACCAACCAGCACCGCCCCTTCGGGGCTGAAACTCGCTGCGCTCGGCCGCTGTTGGGGGCGCTCTGCTGCAGCGAGTACAGAAAAAGGCAGCTCCGGAAAAGACCTGTAGGTTTTGAAACATGGTGACGGGCCCACCAGTTCTGATGGGGGCCGTCACTGTTTTCGCAGGCTGGCAGCCCATCTGGTTCGTACCAGCCCCAAGCCCCACGCACCCCCCACCGGCACCAAGGGGCGCACCCTCATTCATAAGCGTCCGGCAGCATTGCGCCTGGACGGATGGCTGTGCTTTCATATACTGCATATTTGTGCAGTATATTGCTGGGCCACCTTACATGTCTGCCTCCCCTCCACTTCCGCCTTCGGTGCTGAGCACGCCAGCCATTTTGGATGGCGTGCGCCGTGGTCCGAGTTCGGGCGAGCCACGCACCACAACACAGCAACAACGCCCTGCCCCCCTGTGGCTGGCATGCCGATTGCCGAAGCTGGCGTTGGAAGTGCTGGAGCTGGCTGCGGACACCACCACGGCGACCGTGCAGCGCCTCAACGGCCGGCCAGAAATTGCCCAGGCAACGGCCGCAGCCGAGCAGGCAGGCATCCGCCCAGGGATGCCCCTGGAGGCCGCCTACGCCCTTTGTTCCACCCTGCAGGTGTGCTCCAGAAACCTGCAGGCGGAAGCCTCAGTGCGCCAGCAGGTGGCGGATTGGGCCTTACAGTTCAGTTCCTGGGTCAGCCTGGATCACGCACCCCTGGTGCTGGTGGAAATCGGCGCGAGCCTGCGTTTGTTCAATGGCCTGGAAGCCCTGACACAGGCTTTTTCCTCGGGTGTACGGCGTTTGGGTCTACAACTCGATGTCGGTGTGGCCCCAACCCCAAAAGGCGCCGCACTGTTGGCGCAGCACCGCCCAGGATCGCACTGCCTGGGGCCCGATTCTCTGCACCGCACACTGCGCACCATCCCCCTGCACGCCCTCAGCCTCTCGGGGTCCATCCGGGCCCGGTTGCACCAGGCCGGCATGCACCAGCTTCAGGATCTGTGGCGGCTTCCTCGGGGTGACCTGGGGCGGCGCTACGGAGCTGCCCTTTTGCGGGAGCTTGATGAACTCGAAGGCCGCAGGGGCACCCCCTTGCGGCGCTTTCATCAGCCACCGCGATTCAATGCCCGCCAGGAATTGCCCACGGGCATGCGCAACTACCACCGATTTTTCCCCGCCATTGAGGCTCTGCTGCTGCAATTGCAGCAGTTTCTACACCAGCAGGATGCGCTGGCCGGTGCGCTGGACTTTCAATTGCACCATGCCCAAGGGGCCAGCCCATTGAGGGTTGGCCTGCGCCAACCCAACCGCGATGCCCACCACTGCGCCGCACTCACCCAGGAACACCTGGCGCGCATGCAATTGCCGGCGGCAGTGATCGACATCGAACTCACGGTGACAGACCTGCGACCCTTTGCCGCTACCAGCTGCCAGCTGTTTGCCGATCAGGAAGCCGCGCCCACCCAGCCAACCCACACCCGTGCCTTTCCGGAAGCATTGGCAGGCCTGCTGGAGCGCATTGAGGCACGCCTTGGTCCCAATGTCTCCACCACCCTCGCCCTGCAGGAGGACCATCGCCCCGAGTGCGCCTGGGTGGCCAACCGGCTCCGGCCTGATCCAGCCGCGGTGGCAGACAGCCCAAGGCCCCTGTGGCTATTGCCCGAGCCTGAGCCAATTGACATTGCTCCACTGCAACTCGACCCCGACATCGAGCGCATCGAGAGTGGCTGGTGGGACAACCAGCCGGTGCGGCGCGATTATCGCCGGGCCTGGTCGGCCACGGGCATTCGATATTGGATTTTTCGCGAAGCCGGTGCCCCCAATCAATGGTACCTGCACGGCCTGTTCGGCTAGCCTCGGGGGTGTTTATTGGCTGTCAATCACCACTCCCCGGTCCCGCCACCTGCAGGGTTCGCCGAACTCCACTGCCTCAGCAATTTCAGTTTTTTGCGGGGTGCATCCCACCCGGAGGAACTGATTCAACAGGCCCACCAATTGGGTTATCAAGCCCTGGCCCTTACCGATGAGTGTTCTCTCGCCGGAGTGGTCCGCGCCCACCTTGCCACCCGTGAGCACCCGCTCAAACTGATTTTCGGGAGCGAGTTTCGGCTCGACTGCGGCCTCAAATGCGTGTTGCTCGCCACCGATCGGGCCAGTTATGGAAGGCTGTGTGCCTTCATCAGCAAAGGACGGCGCAGCGCCACCAAGGGAAGCTACCGGCTCAGCCGCAAAGACCTGGAAACCAGCGACCTGCAGGGATGCCTTGCCCTGTGGCTGCCCGGCCCAGGTGAAGCCCTGCACCGGGAAGCAGATGGCGAGTGGCTGCGGGGCCTGTTCCCTGAAGCCTTGTGGATTGGGGTTGAGCTGTTCCTGAGCGGCACAGACCACGCCCAACTGTCCCGCCTCACTCAACTCGGAAACCAACTCCGGGTGCCCTTGGTGGCCTGCAATGACGTGCACATGCACAGGCGCAGCCGGCAGCCCCTGCAGGACTGCCTCACCGCCATCCGCCTCAACCAGCCGGTATCGAGCCTGGGCCATCGCCTCTACCCCAATGCCGAGCGCCATCTGCGCTCCTTGCCGGCACTGGCGCAAATTTACCCGACCGATCTCCTGCAAGAGAGCCTGCGGGTGGCCGAGCGCTGCCACTTTCGCCTAGATGAACTGCGCTATGAATACCCACCCGAATTGGTTCCGGACGGGCACAGCCCCATCCATTGGCTCCACCACCTGACCCAACAAGGTGCCGAGCAGCGCTGGCCCCAAGGTGTGCCACCCTCAGTCAAACGCCAGATCGACCACGAACTCGCCCTCATTAAGGAACTGGGCTACGAACCTTTTTTTCTGACCGTGCACGACCTGGTGCGGTTTGCACGCGCGCGCGGAATTCTCTGCCAGGGCCGTGGCTCTGCAGCCAATTCAGCGGTGTGCTATTGCCTCGGCATCACCGAGGTTGACCCGGCACGCATGTCCTTGCTGTTCGAGCGGTTCATCTCTCGCGAGCGCAACGAGCCACCCGACATCGACGTCGACTTCGAGCACGAGCGGCGCGAAGAAGTCATCCAATACATCTACACCAAATACGGCCGCCACCGCGCAGCCCTGGCGGCCACCGTCATCGCGTACCGAGGCAAAAGTGCGGCCAGAGACCTTGCCAAGGCCCTGGGATTTGCTCCAGAGCAGGTGGACCGCCTGGGCCGCGGCATCGACCGCTTCAGCGGTTCGAAGCTGTTGCCTGACCGCCTCCGTGAAGCTGGGTTCGATCCGGATAACCCGCGCATTGTGCGCCTGCTGCAGCTGATGGAAGAACTGCGTGGGTTCCCACGCCACCTGTCCCAGCATGTGGGTGGCTTTGTCATTGCTGCCGAGCACTTGGACCACCTGGTGCCCACAGAGAATGCCGCCATGGCCGGGCGCACGGTGATCGAGTGGGACAAGGATGACCTTGAGGCCCTGGGTCTTTTGAAGGTGGATGTGCTCGCCCTCGGCATGCTGAGCGCAGTTCGCAAAGCCTTGGAACTGGTCAGCCGGGAACAAGGCAAGCCCTTTGCCATGCAGGATGTACCGCCGGAAGATCCAGCGGTATACCGCATGCTGCAACAGGGCGACAGCATTGGCGTGTTTCAAATCGAATCCCGCGCCCAGATGTCGATGCTGCCGAGGCTCAAACCCAGCAACTACTACGACCTGGTGGTGCAGATCGCCATCGTGCGCCCAGGGCCGATTCAGGGCGACATGGTGCACCCCTATCTCGCCCGCCGTTCCGGGGCCGAAGCCATCACCTACCCAAGCCCAGAGGTACAGACCGTGCTCGAGCGCACCTTGGGGGTGCCCATTTTCCAGGAGCAGGTCATGCAACTGGCCATGGTGGCTGCTGGTTTCACCCCTGGTGAGGCCGATCAGTTGCGCCGGGCCATGGCAGCCTGGAAGCGCAAAGGTGGCCTGGAGCCTTTTGAACAGCGGCTGCTTCAAGGCATGCGCGAACGGGGCTACGAGGATGACTTTGCCGAACGCTTGTTTCGCCAAATACGTGGCTTTGGTGACTACGGCTTTCCGGAATCACATTCCGCCAGTTTTGCCTTGCTGGCCTATGTGTCCGCCTGGCTCAAGTGCCACCACCCGGCCGCCTTCACCTGCGCCCTGCTCAACAGCCAACCCATGGGTTTCTATGGCCCGTCTCAACTGGTTCAGGATGCCCAGCGCCACGGGGTTGAAGTGCGCCCGGTCGATGTCAACCACAGTGATTGGGACTGTGCCTTGGAGCCAGGTCCAACACAGGGGCCGGCCCTACGCCTTGGTCTGCGCCTGGTCAAAGGCCTGAGTTCTGCCGGTGCCAATGCCCTGGTGAATGCCCGGCAGCAGCGGCCCTACGATGACCTGACCGACCTGGTTCTGCGCAGCGGCCTGGACACCAAGGATGTAAACAGCCTCACCGCTGCCGATGCCCTGCGCACCCTGAGTGGGCACCGCCACAAGGCCGCCTGGGAAGGGGCCGGTGTTGAACGGCCGGCGCCCCTGTTCCCACGCTTCGATTTTCAGGAAGCCACACCCATGTTGGTCAAGCCACAAACCGGTGAAGACATGGCTGCGGACTACAACAGCCTGGGCTTGAGTCTGACCGCACACCCGCTGGCCCTGCTGCGCACCCGGCTGGAGCGACGCCGGGCTGTCTCCAGTGCCCGGCTGTGGGAGTTGGCCAATGGAGCCAGTGCGCGACTGGCAGGTCTGGTGGTGTGCCGGCAAAGCCCCTCCACCGCTTCTGGCGTTACTTTCGTGACCCTGGAAGACGAAGAAGGGACCACCAACGTGATTGTGTGGCCGGCCACGGGGGCGGCGCAGCGGCGGGCGCTGTTGCAGGCTCAGCTATTGGAGGTAACCGGCACGGTGCAACAGGAAGAGGGTGTGCTGCACCTGATTGCGGGTCGACTCACAGACCTGAGCGCGTGGCTCGATGGGTTGCAGGTGAACGCCCGCAATTTTCATTGACCGGCGCACCGTGGCGCATCAGGCACAACCAGTAGAATGTCCTTGGCTTCCAGGTCGCTCAGCAGCGTCTGACCAAAGGGCACCAGCTCCGCCGGTTCCATCTGTGCATCCCGTGCCAGCTGCGTTAACACCTCCACACCCGTCAACTCGCCGGTGCGGCAAAGTTCCAGAACCGCCATGCTCAGCGGATTGACCTCCATGAACCGCACCTGGTGGGCCCGGTCACGCCAGGCAACCAAGCCCGTGGGTGCAAGATCCTCAGGATCCACGCCTTCACCGCCGATTCGATGCACCGGATGCCGGTACTGGAGCAAGCGCGCCAAGGGGGAAAGGACCGGCACATCCTGATTCCAGTTCGGCGGCATGGAACCACCCTTGGTGGGCAGCTCTTCACTCGCCAAATCCAGTTCGAGCTCTGTCCACTCATAGTGAGCAAGCTCCTGCATCCAAACCGGAGGTGGAGCCTGAGTCGGCGCCAGCCCCTGAAGAAAAGCCACGAACTCTGCAGAAATCTCGTGGAAAAATGGGGTTTGGCAGCGGTGCTCAATCCGGAACCTCCGCCCCCAGTGGACCCAATCCGCACCGCTCAAAGTGCGACGCAGCACCGGAAACCCACTGTCCAGAAAGCCCTGCAGGTTGCGCTCGACAAGCTCGCGGTAGACCCGTAACCGCGAGCTTGTCGAGCGCTCGACAAGC
>DHQM01000134.1:9027-9419 GCA_002408105.1 Gammaproteobacteria bacterium UBA5338
CCCCACCTGTTCGGCAGGGCCAAGCCCGGTGCGCACCAGGGCTGCAAACTCACCTTGCAACTGCAGCGAAGCGCTCACGCCCGGACACCCTCGACCGCAAGGGCTGAGGCAGCATCAAGGCGCAGTTGAATCTCGCTGATTTCCATTAGCAACTGGTCAATGGGTGGAATGTTGAAATCCCGTTCCAATAGTGTGGGCAAGGGGCCACAACGCGCATAGGCCGACTCCAGCAGACCCCACACCGGCTCGATCACATCCGCCCCATGGGTGTCGACACGCAAGTCGGCGTCCTCCACTGCATGGCCCGCAATGTGTGCATAGCGCACACGCTCGTGCGGCAAGGCAGCAAGAAATTCATGTGGATCATATCCATGGTTGATGCTGTTCACCCA
>DHQM01000134.1:9708-9867 GCA_002408105.1 Gammaproteobacteria bacterium UBA5338
CAATCGGCCTCCTCCAGCACCAGACGAATGAATGTTGCCTCATCCATTTCGGCGCCGGGTGCGGCGTAGTAGGAGGCGTTCTCCAGCGCGATGCGCATTTCCATCGCGTCTTGTACCTGGCGAACCCGAGCCGCCACCCGCCGCGCCGGTTCCTCCCCG
>DHQM01000134.1:10129-13616 GCA_002408105.1 Gammaproteobacteria bacterium UBA5338
TCCCGCCGCGCCGATTCCTCCGTAAAGGGAATCGGCAGGAGGTCATAAAGGTGGCCATCGTCGGCGCAATAAGTCAGGTGATCGCTGTAGACAATGGCCCCGTGGCGACGGGAGAACTCCGCAATGCCGTACACGAGTTCCATATCAATCGGCCGCGACCCGCCAATGTCCAGGGACAGTCCATGTAGGAACAGCGGGTAGCGCTCCACCGCCGCCGCAAGGGCAGCGCCCCAGCGCCCGCCGACGCGCAACCAGTTTTCTGGCGCGATCTCGATAAAATCGACTTCCTCGGGCGCCCGGGCATTGAACTCATGGAGAAAGGAGCGGCGCAGCCCCAGGCCTGCGCCGCCGGTTGGCCTTGCGGCATCAGCCACCGCATTTCCCTTCACCACATTTGCCCTCGCCAGCGGCTTTTTCGCCACCGTCACCACCACACTTG
The DNA here is from genome assembly GCA_002408105.1 of Gammaproteobacteria bacterium UBA5338. GTDB lineage: Bacteria > Pseudomonadota > Gammaproteobacteria > Pseudomonadales > UBA5862 > UBA5862. The sequence continues at coordinate 10,569 of DHQM01000134.1, forward strand.
CCTTCCCCACACTTGCCCTCTTCAGTGGCCTTGTCGCCACCACAATTGCCTTCTCCACACTTGCCTTCAGGTTTTGCTTTGTCACCACCACATTTGCCTTCACCGCAGCTGCCTTCGGCTGCCTTACCGGCAACGGCGTAGCCCGATGAGAGCTCTACTGCTGCGAAGGGGTTTTGCCCTGCAAGCGCAGGCGCGGCAAGGGAAGAAAGGACTGCAGCAGCACCAAGTGCGGCAATGGGTTTGAGGGTCGTCTTGGCCATGGTGTTGTCTCCAAATGGCTGAAAAGAATAAAGGGCAGCGGCCTGGTTCAATGGGCTTGGACGCGCCAGTGGATAGATGCAACGAGCCTGTCGGACGTTACACCGGGGGCGGTGCCTCGTGGCGCGCACAGATCGAGCGGTGCGTGGTTTGTAACACGCAGGGACCGGATTCATCTATGAGCAAGCCCCAAGTACAGCCCCCCAGCCACACCTCTGAATCCATAAGGAGCACACCATGTCCACAGCTTCCGCCATGTCCCTACGGCTCGCGGTGCATTACCAGCGAATCGGACGCTGGCTACAACCTTTGAGCGGTCTTGCTCCACTGGCATTGCGGCTGTACCTGGTTCCGGTCTTCTGGATGGCGGGCACCACCAAATGGCAGGGATTCGACGACACGGTGGCCTGGTTCGGCAATCCCGATTGGGGGCTCGGAATGCCCTGGCCCTGGTTGATGGCGTTGCTTGCCACCTGGACTGAGTTGCTGGGCGCGGTCCTCTTGCTGTTGGGCTTCGCAACCCGCCTGATTGCAATTCCGCTCTTGGTCACCATGGCGGTGGCCGCAGGCACAGTGCACTGGGAGAACGGTTGGCAAGCCATTGCCGACCCCAAGGCGCCGTTCAGCAACGAGCGCGTGGAGGCCGCGCCCGCCAAGTTGGAGGCAGCGCGCTCGATACTCCGAGAACATGGCAATTATGGTTGGCTGACCGCCAGCGGGAGCTTCGTCATTCTGAACAATGGCATCGAATTCGCGGCCACCTACTTCATCATGCTGTTGGCCTTGCTGACACTGGGGGGCGGGCGCTATGTCAGCCTGGACGACTGGATCGCCCGCTGGGTGCAGCACCTGGGTCGACAGGCCAGCTAAGGTTCATCGCACCCGAGCACGCGGCGGTAAACCCAAAGGTCATCGGCCGAGAAGCAACAAAACAGCACCAACTCAAGACCTGACGCCAGGGACCGCCAAGATGACCGTACAGTGTCCACAGCCACCTCTGCTGCGGCAGAAACGGGATACCCATACACCCCGGTGCTGATGCAGGGAAAGGCGATGCTGCGCGCCTGTACTTCGCCCGCACAGACAAGGGCGTTGCGGTAACAGGCAGCAAGCACCTCAGGCTCACCGGCGCCACCGCCCTGCCAGACAGGTCCGACAGTGTGCACCACATGCCGGGCGCGCAAGGCGAACCCCGGTGTAATTTTTGCCTCACCAGGCGCACAGCCGCCGAGCCTTCGACACGCGGTCAGCAGCTGCGGGCCAGCCGCTCGGTGGATGGCGCCGTCGACACCACCGCCACCCAGCAACGAGGGGTTCGCGGCGTTGACAATGACATCCACATCCAGCGTGGTGAGGTCCGCTTGAATGGCTTGCAGCTCCATCTTCACCTCCCGATGCACCAGCCCGCTGGATCACACGATCATATCAACGACGCCACCATCGACCCGCAGTGCCGCACCCGTGGTCGCCGAGGCTTGAGGGGAAGCCACGTACACCACCATGTTCGCGACTTCCTCGACGGTAGCGGGCCGCTGAATGATCGAACTCGGCCGTGCCCGGTGCACAAACCCCGTGGCCAGTGCCTCCACCGACTCACCCTGCTGCGCGGCCAGGGGCGCAAGCGCGCGCTTGAGTCCATCCGAGAGCGTGGGCCCTGGAAGCACCGAGTTGACGGTCACCCCCGTGCCAGCCATGCGTTTGGCCAGCCCCCGGGCAATCGACACCTGCGCCGTTTTGCTCATTCCGTAGTGAATCATGTCCGGCGGAATGTTGAAGGCGGATTCCGATGAGATGAACACCACCCTGCCCCAGTTCTGGGTTTGCATGTGCGGCAGATACGCCCTGGACAACCGCACACCGGACATCACGTTCACCTGAAAAAACCGCTCCCAGGTCGCGTCGCTGGTGACGAAGAAGTCCTCCATCCCGTAGGTGCCGAGGTTGTTGATCAAAATGTCCACATCGGCCACCTGTTCAACCAGGTCGTCACAGCCCTCGGCGTTGCCGAGGTCGGCGGCGGCGGCTTCCGCACAGACCCCGAACTCGGCCTCCAGCCGCTGCACCGCGGCGACGGTTTTGTCCTGATCTCGGCCATTGACCACCACCTGAGCGCCAGCCGCGGCAAGGCCTCGTGCGATCGCAAAGCCAATGCCTTCAGTGGATCCGGTCACCAGCGCCCGTCGACCGCTCAAATCGATCTGCATTCATGCATTCCTCTTGGTTTGGGTTCGAAGTGGGCTCCTGGCGCCATTTGACGCGCACCCACTCCTGGCCGGTACCCTTTCCAGGGGCCGGGGCTGCCATTGTGACAGCCTGTGCACCCCCGGCAACATCGGTCAGTGCTGGCGGAGGTGGTGATGTTCGTTGCAGTGTATTGGTGGCGCGTGGCGCCCGGAAAGGAAGCCCAGTTCCGTGAGGCCTGGTGCCGGGGCACCCGCCTGATCACCAAAATCTATGGGAGTTGCGGCTCACGCCTGCACCGAGATGCGGATGGGCGCTTCGTTGGCGTGGCGGAGTGGCCGGACCGCGAAACCTGGCAACGGGCCATCGACCAGCGCATGGTCTACCCCGACCCGGAGGCTCGGGCCATGTTTGTCGACGCCATCATTGAAACGCCGCCAAACAACCAGGCCGTGTTCACCATGGAAGTGACCGACGACCTGCTGACGCGCACGTGCGCCGACAACACCGGCGATGTTGACTGAGGCGAATCTTGGTTGGGTGCTATTACAAGTGCCAGCCGAGTCGGCTTCAACCTCCGAAAACACCTTCTATGTTGCCAGTTGCCAG
>DHQM01000134.1:13813-21807 GCA_002408105.1 Gammaproteobacteria bacterium UBA5338
GTTGCCAGTTGCCAGGACACGACGTCGACGAGCCCCGGGCTCAGACCGCAGAAGTTTTGCTGTGGAAGGTCACCACTGAACATAGACCGCTTGTGACTGTCGGTTTTTGGATGCCTAAACAACCACACTGCGCAGCCTGAGTGTCTTCGCGCGCCGCGTCAGTGGTGGCGCAGGGCGTCGATCAGCTGACGCTTGTTCATCTTGGACCTTCCTTCGATCCCGATCTCTCGGGCCCTTTGATACAGGCCATCACGCGACCAATCCTCGTAGGGCGGACTGCTGCCCCCACGCTTGCCGGCAGTGCGCCGAGGCGTGTTGGCGATGCGGGCCGATTTCTCCTTGCTGTAACCCTGCTCACGCAGGCGCTCGTACTGTCGGTCGTCCTTGATCTGCGGGCCGTGATCGGGTGGGCTTTTCGAGGTTGTGGCCATGGGTTGCTCCCTTGAAAACTCAAATGGATACCTGAGCCAGCGCGAGCAGAAGAGCCCGATCGCGGGCTCTCCTCGTGTCGTGCCTGCCTCGAGGCCCCTCGCAGGACATCCCCGCTTCGCTCGGGCGATGCGCTGAGCGCCACGTCGCCCAGCGACACCATGCCGAGTCGATGTCATCGTCGTCGAACAAGTTGCGGTGAGAACGGTCGTGCCAATTGAAATTCGGTCCGCTCCCTCACCCAAGCTGTGGCAGACATTGAAATGTGCCTCTATCCTGCTCGGGTTTCGCCGCCCAAACACGCGATCACCTCGCCGGTGATGTACGCTGATTCGGAATTGTTCGCGAGAAATACATACGTCGGGGCTATTTCCCAAGGCTGGGCCGGTCGCCCGTAAGCGGTTTTCTCGCCAAACGTGCGTGTCTGCTCCGCAGAGCGCTCCGCCGGGTTGAGCGGGGTCCACACTGGCCCTGGGGCGACACAGTTGACACGAATGCCCCGATCGACCAAATGAGCGGCCAGGGACTTTGTGAATGCGTGGATGGCACCCTTTGTGGCAGAGTAGTCCAGTAGTCCCGGGCTGCCTTCCAAACCAGTTTTGGATCCGGTCTGGATAATCGCGCCGCCTTCCGGCAAATGGGGCACGGCTGCCTTAACCATCCAAAAATAGCCATAAATATTGGTTTTAAACGTGCGGTCCCATTGTTCCGCGGTCAGTTTTTCAATGGCTTCCACATGGTTTTGAAAAGCTGCATTGTTGATCAATACGTCAAGCCCTCCCAAGACCTCGACAACGCGCGCCACGGCCTGGCGGCAGAAATTCTCATCGCTCACGTCCCCGGCAATGCACAGACATGATCTGCCGTATTGCTCAACCGCCATTCGGGTTTCGTCGGCATCGGCCTGTTCTTCCGGCAAATACACGATTGCAATGTCTGCCCCCTCTCGAGCAAACAACACTGCGACAGCTCTGCCGATGCCTGAGTCACCACCGGTGATCAAGACCTTTTGCCCGGCCAGCTTATCAGCCGCGCGATAGCCTGAATTGTGATACCGGGGTCGGGGATCGAGATCATGCTCACTTCCGGGCGGTTGCTGGTCCTCGTTGGGCGGATAGGGTGGAGACGGGGTTCGAGTCTCGGACATGCTCGGTTCCTCCTACGCTGGGGCCGTCCTCGGCGACCACCCCTGCTGCTGATCGGTTTTCGGCACGTTTGGGCACTATGTCAGCTCCCTTCAAATTCAATGGTTGCGAAGCGGGCGAACCCATTCCAAGTTACGCATCTTTGACTGACTCGGAGATCGACTCGCGGTTCTAAGCCCACGCGCCCTTCTTAAGGTCGATCCGGAAGTCCCACGCCTGATCCTCTTCTGGGAGGACCTCCAAGCAAGAGGAACTCCATCAATCCGGTCCAATAGCAGGGGGACCGCATTCAGTCGGCATCAATCAACTTGGTGATGTACCCGGTAAACCGGTCGCGGCGACAGACGAAGATCACCCGAAGCTACTGACTTACCCTGCAGAACCTCGGCAACACCCGCCAGCAAGACCTGTGCGACGTCGGGGACTGCCTGAGTTCCCCTAGCCGCACCTGCTCCTGCAGGGATCGCTACCTGATCGCATCTCATTCAGCACTTCCGCTGCCACATCCAAATGGGAGACCTCAGCCACCACGCGCGGCGGTCTGTGGCCAACACCCCCAGGAAACCTAGGGATGCACCGGCGAGAACCTGGCCTACGCCGGCTGCTGTTGGTTTTCCAAGTCGCGAGTCGTGAGTTGGCCAGGCCAGACAAAGCTTTGACGGGAGCGTCGCGTTGGAGTTCCACCAGCCGCAGCTTCCGCGCTGTAGTGATGCCGGCTGCGCGCGTTGAGGTCGCGGCACTCCGCCCTCGCCCCTGCCTAGCCTTGCGCCTTAACATCAACGCAGAACCCATTGGTGGGCGCCAACCTGGGTGGCCAGATGCGACTGGTGGCGAGTGGGAAACTGGTTACGGGCTTTGATTGCGTCGCGAAACTCGCGCTCGGCGCAGATGCATGCAACATGGCGCGACCAATGATGTTCGCCCTCGGTTGCATCCAGGCTCGCCGCTGCCACACCGACCACTGCCCTACCGGCATTACCACCCAAGACCCCAACAGCAACAAGGCTGTCGATGTGGAAACGCATGCACCCCGGGTCGCCAATTTTCACGCTCGAACCCTAGAGAGCGTTCAGGAGATCATCGGCGTGCTCGGGTGTACCAACCCAGAAGAATTGACCCCGGCACCTATTCTCATGCGCGGTTCTCATGCGCAATGACCGGGCGCTGGCATTCAGCGACCAAGCGTCTCACGAATGGCTCGGCGGGGGCGCGCTGCTCGCGGGCCATGCACTTTCCAGTACCAGGCGGTTTGGGCGGTAGCGAAGTGCGATGCGTTCGACGCCTAAGGCCTAGCCTTCGCGAATCAGCCTTCGCAGGTCCGCTGCAATGGCTTCAGGACCGGTATCGGCATCGATCAACAAGCGCACTTTTCCTGTCTCGTCGAAAGCGTACACCGCTGAGCTGTGGTTCACGCCGTAGGCACCCGTGGCGTCCCGGTCTTCGTAGCTGAACGACACGCGATAGCGCTTGGCCAGCGCCTTCAGTTGCTCCTGGGTGCCACTCAGCCCGACAAACCGAGGGCCAAAGGCGTCAGTGTATTCGGCCAGCACTTCGGGCTGGTCCCGCTCGGGGTCGACACCAACAAAGAGTACATCCACCGCTTCGGCCTCCGGCCCGAGCTGGTCCAATGCCTTGGCCAGCACGCCGAGGGTGATGGGACAGATGTCTGGACAATGGGTGAAACCAAAGAACATCAGTTGCGCCTGACCATCGAAGTCATCCGCGGTGACCTGCGCGCCGGTTTCACTGTACAGCTCGAACTCCAGTGGCGGCATGAGTCCACTGATGTCGCGGTTGTTCCATTCGGCACCGCCTCCGCAGGCCGTGAGCAAACACACCAGGGCAGCGGCGCCAAGGCCCGTGACCGACTTCCGTCCGAGTGCACCCAGCCGTGTAAAACCCTGGGGCCGGAAGCGGGCGAATTCAGCTGTCTTCATGCAGTGCCTCCCGAGGCTTGCAGCTTGGCGTTGGGGTGGGCAGCGCTTTCGCGCGCTCGATCGGTTTGGGCCGAACGGCGGATCACCACCAGCAGTCCCAGCACGCTCATCATCGATGCGGGAATCCAAGTGGTGAGACCACCGATCTGCTGATCAGTGACCGGATCCAGCGGCCAGAGCCGACCGCAAACGGCATACACGTCGTACAGGCTCTCTTGACTGAACCCCAGGTACGCACCGATCAGAATCTGTGGGATCACGATCGCAATGAGCAACAGGACGCGTCCACCATAGCCGAGCGTACCCGCCTGCCGTGGATCGCGAGGATCGAGCATGAACAGCCAAAAAATCAGCCCGTCGATGGCCATGCTCCAGTTCATGAGGTTGTAAAGGGGAATGTTGAGCATGGCGTAAAAATGCAACTCCGGGCTCAACCAGAGGTAAATCAGCCCCACAAACACCACTGCCTGCAGCACTGGTTGGTGAAACATCCAGCGCAGGGGCGCAAAGGGCGGGCTGAGTGCCACACGTTGGATGCCGGACGCGACCCGATCCGGGAGGCCTGCACCCAGCACCTCGATGGGCACCGCGAGAGCCACCAGAAATGGCCCCAGGTGGTGCAGCACCAGGTGCTGCACCCGGTGGATGAAGAACATGTGCTGCGACCAGTAGTCGTACTGGGTCTGCATCACCACATACATGCTGAGGACCCCAACCACAAACGCGAGGCTGCGCCAGAACCCCACCGATCGACCCTGCTCACGGAGCCGAGCGGCGCCTCGACCGAACAACACCAGCGACAATAAGGCTCCCCCAGCGATGGTGGGAGAAAACTCATATGGCGTAAGGAAATGAACGAACTCTTCCATCGACGGCGCCTACCGCACTGAATGGCTTGTGATCAGGATCCGCCCGCCCTCAGGCAGTCACGGGCTCGGCTCCGGATCTAGTGGTGTGCGTGGTCTTCAGGCATTTTGCCCTGGGGACCATGGACCGCAAAGCTGACATCAACTGGGCGGTGTCCCTCGAACAAGAGCCGCACCTGGACTCGCTCCCCCAGCTTCACCGGCACTTTGGGACTCATGAGCATGAGGTGATGCCCGCCCGGTGCGAACTCCACCATGGCGCCTGCAGGCACCTCGACTGCCTCGACCTTCGCCATTTGGGACTGGCCAGACTGGTGGGTGGTTTGATGCAGCATCACATGCCCATAGGCTGGGGACTCTGCACCTGTCAGCGACACCGCGGTGGCACCCCCATTGTGCAGCCTGAAATAGCCTCCTGCTGGCAGCCCGGCCGGCATGGCCCGCACCCAGGCCGCCTCGACCCGAAGGGTTTCCTCATTCTGGGCACTCTGGACACCAACAGAAAGGAGGGCCAGCCCCATGCCAGCAGACACCGAAAGGACCCTGACCAATCTACCGGAAAAACCCATGCGACCGAACATGCTCACTCCACCGTTAAAATGGGTGCACATTGTACCAGCCCTGGACTGAAAAACCTGATCGATCATGCCGCCCCTTGGGTCCGCGCAAAACCGGCCCGCAGGTGTCGGCAACACCGGTTCAGGGGCAGTGCACGCCGCGTTCCATACCGGCGACGCTTGGGCACGCAGGTTGAGTCGGGCGGGGCCTGGCTCAGCCGCCTCGACCGGTCCTCAGGGCCCTACCTAGCCTCCCGGCCACAGGAACAAGCTGGCCTGCTTGTTGAGAATCCGCAGGCTGCGCGGCTGGGGACAAGCGGCCCCTGCCACGGCGCCCATACAGACATGCAGTGGCAACAGATGCTCCTCCCGCGGGTGGCAAAACCGCGCGTGTGGCGCCCGGGTCCAATGGCGCAGGCGGGCGAGCCGTTCCTCGGCAGTGTGCTCAGGATTGCAGCAGGTGTCCTGCAACCAACCCTCGAACGCTTGATTCATCGCTTCGACCTCGGGAGTGGCCGGGGAAAAGAACTCCCGCATGTTATGAAACGAAAACCCGGAACCCAGGATGAGCAGGCCGTCCTGTTGCAGCTGACGCAACGCCCTACCCATCGCCAAATGTACGTTTGGGTCCAACGATTGAATCAGCGAGACCTGTAGGCAGGGCACATCGGCCCGCGGGAACAGCAGTTTCAGCGGCACGAACACCCCGTGATCCAGTCCACGCTCGGTGTCGAGTTCCGCGCCCAGGCCGGCATCAGCCAGACACTGCTGGACGCTGCGAGCCAACTCCGGTGCAGCGGGGCACGGATACTGAATGCGGTAGGAGGCTTCTGGAAAACCGTGGTAATCGTACAGCAGCGACGTGGTCTTTGATGCGGTGATGCGCGGCGTCCTGGACTCCCAATGGGCGCTGACCACCAACACCGCCGCGGGTCGCTCCAGCTCATCGGCAAGCGCGGCCAAGGCCTCGACCATCTCCTGGTGGGATGCATCGCCGAGTAACGGCAATGGTCCACCGCCGTGCGAGACGAATAACGCGGTTGGGTGATTGGCCATCTCACCTCCTATTTGCGGATGAAGAAACGGCCAGGCCGTGCTCGGTGTCCGGACAGCCGCCGAGCCGCAGGCACCCCCGGCTGGAGGAGGCAGTCAACCCTGGGTGTCTTTGTGCTCTCTTGTGGCCAAACTGGGCAAATCGATCGGCGTGCTGTTCCCAATGGTACCCATTGAGGCGGATCCCCTGCAGGCCCTTTGGAAACCAGATACAGACAGAACGCATTGATGTCCATGCCATCGCGATAAGCATCTGAGAACGGAAACTGCAGCGAGACAGCAAGCACCGCGGAACTCGCTTGGGGCGAAGGTGCGATTTCGGCTCCGATCAGGGCCCCCAACCTTGGGGTCAATCTCCCGACAAAAGTGCGCCGATTTTGGCTTGATCCGTATGCGACGTGTAGCGAGTGATGGCTAGCATGACGGCTTGGTTGGTCATCAATTCCTGCATTGCAACTTGCCCCACCAACTCAAAGGCCTTTTGGACGGCGAGCGGGTCCGCCTTGTGGGCCACCAGCAATTGCTGGGCGCAGTCTTCGGTCAACATGCGGGTGATCAGATTCCCCACCTCCTGATCGGATTCACTGCGCGCCGCGGCGGAAATTTGCCCATACTCTTCGATCTCGGGGTGGGCGGCCATTGCAAAGAAAATCCACTTTGCCAACGCCTTGCGTTCTTTGCCATCCAGCGAGTCCACCAGACAGGTGCCAAATTTCTGGACATCAGCAAGCACTGGCGCCGGCAAGACTCCCACCAATGCCAGGGACGCGGCGAGCGCCCCCTTACTCCACCAGTGTTTCATCCGCGTGAGTCTCCAAAACAAGCATCGATGCCAAGTTGATCCAGCGCTCGGCCCACCGCATCAGTGTAGGTGAATTTCCGCAGCGCCCTGATGGTCGGGATCGTTCGATCGTCTCAAACCCCAGCCGATGCGTGGAATTCGCGAACCCGCCTTCGTTCCGAGCGAGCTCGTGGGAGCCCCGCTATCGGCTTTTCTTGCGCCGCGCCATGCTCGCCAGCCCCAGCATGCTGGAGCCAAACAGCCAAACTGCCGCTGGCACAGGTACAGGGCTTGCGGGCGTGTGGATCAAGCCTTCAAGCCCGCCGCCCGGGTTGGTCAGAGTGGGCGTAAATAGAAACTCAACGCTATAGTCCTGGGCGACATGGGGGTGGGCCGGATAGTTCGTCGAAGTGAATGAGAACATGCCCACCGTTGACGCGTCGACGGCCCAGGACCCGAGAAGCTCGTTCACCGGTCCCACCCAAGGGTTCGGAGTAAACGCATCCATTCCCAACGACCCACCAGGGCCAGACAGACTCCACTCGAACCACTCGCTGTAGTCAGCCTGCAACAGGGTGACTTCAAGCGTGCCTTCCCCAGTCAGATTGAAGGTCCAGGTGTCAGTGCGCGGCGTCAGGATGCCCGCAGAGCCCGTCACCACGGTGGCGGCCGAGGCGCCAACGGATGCCAAGAGCAATAGAGACACAGCCATCATTGATGCACTGGGTTTGTTGATTCTCATAAAAACAATTCCTTGATTGCGTGCTTGGTCCATGGGCTCTCAGAGTCCCTCGCGTGCCCCCAGGCATCCGGCTCATCGGCCGAACCCCTAGGTGACTCGCGCAGTGTACAAAAAGCACAGTGGGTGTGGACAGAGACGCAGGGTCGCGCCGAGACGGACAGACGCGCGCCTGCAATATATGGTGGCAGGCCATTGGCCGAGTGTAGCCACAACCATTGCGGGCCCTACTCGAATCAGCGCGGGCGTCCAACCGGCTGCAAGCGGGCGCTCGACGATTGACAAGGGACGTCAGCGAAGCACACCCAGTTCAAGCCAAGTGTCTCATCGATGGCAAACGCTCTCGTTCCAACGGCCAGACAAGCGAGGTGCACGCCAAACAGGCTCCACGGAAGGATTGTGCACCAACTTGGACATCCCGTGCATGACGGCAGCCCCGCCACTGGTACCACGCGTGTTGTCCAGTGGCGCAATTCGGTTGGGCTCG
>DHQM01000132.1 GCA_002408105.1 Gammaproteobacteria bacterium UBA5338
AAGGCAAGGCAGACATCCGCTCCAGCGAGCGCTTCGGCGATGCCGCCGCTGCGGCATTCAAGGTTGGTCTCGCAGCAGACCTGCCACTTCTCGGCAAAGGATTGCCGTCTCGATTTCAGGTCTTCGCGGTTGCGGTGCAGCAGGCCTTTGCTGTCGCAGGCGAGGATCGCATCGGTCTCGATCCCTTGGGACTTCAGCAGACGGTAGACCGCCATGTTGGCCGCTCCGATCCCGATCAGGGCGATGCGGACCTTGCTAAGCGACTTGCCGACCACCTCGAGGGCGGACAACAGGCCGGCCAGCACCGCAGTTGCCGTGCCCTGCTGGTCGTCATGCCAGATCGGGATGGGCAGGTCCTGGCGCAGGGCTTCGAGGATGCGGAAGCACTTCGGCGTGGCAATGTCCTCTAGATTGACCGCACCGAAGGACGGCGCGAGTGCCACGACCGTGTCGATGATCCGGTCGCTGTCGCTGGTGTCGAGGCAAAGTGGCACGGCGTCGACCCCGCCAAAGTGCTTGAAGAGGAGAGCCTTGCCTTCCATCACCGGCAGCGCCGCCGCGGGGCCGATATTGCCGAGTCCCAAAACGGCTGACCCATCAGTCACCACCGCCACGCTGTTACGCTTGATGGTGAGGTTGTAGACCGCTTCGGGATTCTGGGCGATCGCCCGGCAGACTCGGGCGACCCCTGGCGTATAAGCCATCGAGAGCTGGTCACGGGTCTTGACTGGCTGCTTGCTGCGCACTTCGATCTTGCCGCCCAGGTGTAAAAGAAAAGTGCGATCGGAATGACTCAGCAGCTCGACCCGGGGCAGCTTGCGCAGTGCCGCGAGGATCGCCTCGGCGTGCTCCTCACCGCTGGTATCGATGGTCAAATCGCGCACCAGATGGCCCGCCTCGGCCCTAACGATGTCAATGGCGCCAAGATTGCCGTGCTGCTCGCCGATGGTCGCGATAACATCGGACAAAACACCCGGGTTGTTTTCCAGACGCAACCGGACCGTGATCGAGTTGCTCGGGTTGAAACGGTGATTGGCAACGACCGTCATGATGGGCACACCCCCTGAAAATTCCGCCGATTCCGGACTCGCAAGGTGCGCTAGCCCGTGCGGCGTTCTGTCACAGGGTACGCGATCGACCAGCCGGGCGCAGCCGGCAGAACCGTCTTTTCGCAGAACGTTTGAACGCGGTGGCGCCGGTCCTGACCTCCTGCGACACCTCGGCGCCACCGGCGATGAGACCCGTCATCGCGCCGAAATGCCATTACGCTGCGTCGGCTGCGGCAATCCAATTGCTAATACCACCGAGCGCATCGTCGTCAACGGCGCCCACGAGCATGATTGCGTCAATCCGGCGGACGTCGCCTATCGGATCGGCTGTTTCCGCCAGGCGCCGGGCGTGGTGGAAGCCGGGAATGCCATCAGTCGCTACAGTTGGTTTCGAGGTTTCGCATGGCGACTCGCCTTATGCAACCGGTGCGGTGCCCACCTGGGGTGGGCATTTGTCGCCACTGCCTACACGCACTTCTACGGCCTGATCCTGAAGCGGCTCACCACCGAGCACTGAGGTCCTCAAGCGAAGAAGAATCGTTCTTCACCGAATGCCGGTACCAGATCGTCCAGCCAAAGCGCCTGCTCATCATAACGGGCAAAAAAAGGCCTCTGCGCCCAATCGGGATCACGTCCTTGCAGGAACTGCAGCACGAACACCCTCTCACCGTTTATCTCAGTCACGCCCAGAACGTGTACTTTCCCCGGGTCAGTGGACATGCTGGGGCCGCGCACCGTACGGGCAAGCCCGCTCACCTGGGTGAAGGCGTCCCGAAAAATCTCATGAGCACGCGCCAGCGTGAGGCCGAAGTAGTGCTGAGCTCCTGTGTCCCGTACGGCGAACATATAGTAAGGAATACAACCCAGCCGCACCTGCTCACGCCACATGTCCACCCACAGTTGCGGTTCGTCATTGATGTGCCGCAGCACCGGCGACTGGGTTCTGATCTGAGCGCCGGTCGCACGAATGGCACCGATCGCGTCACGCACGGCTTGCGTTTCCAGCTCCCGGGGGTGGTTGAAATGCGCCATTACCGCCAGGTGCCGCCCCGACTCCACCACCCGGCGCATCCAGGCCAGAGACTTGTCGGCATCCGGATCGCTGGTGAACTTGTAGGGCCAATAACTGAGCGCCTTGGTGCCGACCCGGATGGTGCGCAGGTGATCCAGCCTGGATTCCAGGACCGCATCGACGTAGGCGGCCATGGTATCGGCTTTCATAATCATCGGGTCGCCGCCGGTGAACAGCAGATCCGTGATCTCGTCGTGGGCACGCAGGTACTTCACCAGCGTGTCCGCCTCTTTCATGGCGAACTTCAGTTCACTGATACCGACGAATTGGGGCCAGCGAAAACAAAAAGAACAATAGGCGTGACAGGTTTGCCCCTGGCTCGGGAAAAACAACGCCGTTTCCCGATACTTGTGCTGGATACCGATCAACCGCTCGCCACCGAGCAGCGGGACGTTCGACTCCTGCCCCGCCGGGTGGGGATTCAGCTCCCAGCGGATAGAGTCCGCCGCTTCCCGAACCGACTTGCGATCCGCACCCGTCGCAAGGACCGACTCCATGCGGCGGAAGTGATCCGGTTGGAGCATTTCTTGCTGCGGGAACGTCAGCCGGAAGATCGGGTCATCCGGCACCCGATCCCAATCGATCAACTCCTCGACAACGTAATTATTAGCCTTGAACGGCAACACCTGCGCCACCACCTCCATGGCACGCAGATCCGCTTCATGGAAGCACCTCAGCTGCTTGAGCTTACGCAGATGGTTACTGTTGTATGCCTGATAGCGCGGACGTTCCTCCGTCGCCCGCCTGAGTGCCGCACTGTCTGGATACATCCTGCCCCCAACTGATTCATCACAATGGTCCCACCCCAAGGGGTCGCCAAGCTGTCGGGCAAGATAGACACTCCAACCTTTTGATTTAAAGCACCTTTCCTAGATACGCAGTACGTTGCGCAGCCCTTATCACAGCTGAGCGGGAGCTCTATCTAGAGCCACCCCGGCTTGAGGGGCGAGGGATGTTAACACGGGCATGCGGCGCACCAAGAGTGTGCGGCGGGGACAATCCGGGTATGCGAATCGGAGCAAAGGAGTCGATATGACAGCCGGATCAGTCGATAAAAAGGTCCGGCAGCAACGCCTCGTCGGCGCAATCGGCATAGACCGAAAAATCGCTGACGCCGGCCGCGGTCAGCGCCTCTTCATCGATAAAAAAGCGCCCCGTCGTCGTACGTGCCGGTTGGCAGACAATCCAGTGTGCCGCATCCGCGACGATGGCGGGTCGCCGGGCGCGCCCTGCGTCAACGCCGGGTAGCATCTGCAACGCCGCCGTGGCGATGACGGTACGCGGCCACAGGGCGTTGACCGCCACACCCGGCTCGCGAAACTCTTCGGCCATGCCCAGCACGCACATGCTCATACCGTACTTCGCCATGGTGTACGCAACGTGGGAAGCGAACCAGCGGGGATTCAGATTCAACGGCGGGCTCAGCGTCAGGATATGGGGGGTCTCAGCGCCCAGCAGGGGGGGAATCAACAATGCCAGTGCC
>DHQM01000216.1:0-1956 GCA_002408105.1 Gammaproteobacteria bacterium UBA5338
CAAGCGGCGTGATTGGAATCTTTCCGGCCAACCGGGTCGGCCACGACGACGTCGCCATCTACACGGACGAAACCCGCAGTCAGGAGCTGAAGCGGCTGCACTTTATCCGCCAACAAACCGCCAAACCCGACGGGCGCCCCAACCTTTCGCTGGCCGATTACATCGCCCCGGCGAACGCGGGTGTGGCCGACTACATTGGCGCTTTTGCGGTGACCGCCGGCCTCGGTGCCGAGGCCGTGGCGGAAGCTTTCGAGGCCGATGGAGATGACTACAACGCGATCATGGTCAAAGCCTTGGCCGACCGGCTTGCGGAGTCCTTTGCAGAGCACCTGCACCAGCGGGTACGCCGGGAGTTCTGGGGGTATGTACCGGAGGAATCACTGTCGAACGAGGCCCTGATCGCTGAGCGGTACCGGGGCATCCGGCCCGCTCCAGGCTACCCTGCCTGCCCCGACCACGCAGAGAAAATCAGCCTGTTCGAATTGCTCGACGTGAATGCGGCGACACAGATCCAGCTGACCGAAAACCTCGCGATGTGGCCGGCTGCCTCAGTGTGCGGGTACTATTTCAGCCATCCCGAATCGCGGTACTTCGGAGTCGGGCGCATTGGCCGCGATCAATTGCAGGCGCTTGCTGACCGAAAGCAGGTGCCGCTGCCTGAACTGGAGCGCCAGCTCGCCCCTGTACTCAGCTATACGCCCTAGGCGATCAGGCGCTCGATCAAAGCCAACCCGCCCCATCTTCCCTGCGGGGCCGACACCGGAGTACTGGAATGAACGCGCAGCCTCAAGAGCCAACCCAGGAACCAGCCAATAACAGCGACCAGGACCACAGCCCAACGACAACCCAGATCATCATGAGCGTGTTGGCCGCCGCCGTGGGGGTTCAGAACCGCAAGAACCTGGAGCGCGATTTCCAACACGGTAAACCCCGCGCATTTGTCATCGCCGGGATCATTTTCACGGTGCTGTTTGTTCTGCTGGTGATCTGCGCCGTGCAAGTTGCGTTGCACTTCGCCAAATAGGACCGCACCTGGTCGATGCGTGTTCGCTCGGAGCGGTTTCCACCGGATGTTGCGGGCCGCTCACTGCGTCACAGTGAACTTACTGGTTGCTTAACCAGTACACCACAAATGCCAGCGCGATCAGAATCAAGGACAAAATGGCCACCGAATCGGCGCGGCTATCGGCGTCGCCTTGCAGGTCATCGGACCGGTCGTTTACATCACTCATGGAAGCACTCACGCATGGCTTGGGTGGGAATCAGACAGCGCCATCGGAACCCCTCACGCCGTCTTGACAGCCGCGTAAATTACCAAACTTTTCCACTGGATGACAGGCCAGACCCCCAGCCGTGCCAACCACTGGCCGAGCTCCGGCCCCCGGTCACCTGGCCCTGTGCCAGGTCGTTCCATGCCTGCCATCATCAAGCACGACACCGCGTGCCTTGAGCTCATCGCGGATGGCGTCGGCACGCGCCCAGTTTTTCTGCGACCGCGCCAATGCCCGGGCTTCGATGAGTGATCGAACCTCATGGTCGTCGATGTCCGGGTCACTTTGCAGAAACCTTTCGGGGTCCGCCTGCAAAAGGCCAAGCAACTGCGCGAGGATGCGCAACTGGTGCGACAACCTACGCGCCTCGGCGCTGCCCTTGTCGCGGTTCACTTCGCGGGCCAGTTCAAACAACACCGCCAGTGCTTCAGGGGTGTTGAAGTCATCCGCCATGGCACGGTGGAAACGCTCGACAAACGGAGCCGCCCGCTGGCGACCACTGCCCTCGCCCGACTCCGGTGGCGAATCACGCAGCGTGGTGTACAGGCGCTCAAGCGCTTGACGGGCGGCGCCCAGCGCTGAGGTGGAGTACTGAATCGGCGAACGGTAGTGGCTCGATACCAGAAAGTAGCGAATGGTCTCGGCATCATGGTGCTTGAGGACGTCGCGAATGGTGAAGAAGTTG
>DHQM01000216.1:2124-3114 GCA_002408105.1 Gammaproteobacteria bacterium UBA5338
AGGTCCGGGCCACCCCCATGGATGTCGATCGTCTCGCCCAAAGCAGACATCGACATCGCCGAGCACTCGATGTGCCAGCCAGGACGACCTGGCCCCCATGGCGATTCCCAGCTGGCTTCTCCGGGCTTGGCGGCTTTCCAAAGCACGAAATCGAGGGGGTCTTCCTTCGCGTCATCGACTGCCACCCGGGCTCCGGCTTGTAGGTCATCGAGGTTGCGGTTGCTCAAACGCCCGTAGGGCGCGAATTGGCGCACCCGGAAGTAGACATCGCCGTGATTTGCCTGATAGGCATAGCCACGCTCAAGGAGTCGAGCGACCATACGGATGATGTCTGGCATGTGCCGCGTCGCCGCGGGCTCCAGGTCTGGTGGCACCAACCCCAAGGAAGCCTCGTCCTGGTGCATGGCGTCGATGAACTCAGCCGTCAATGCAGAGAAAGGAATGCCGCGTTCATTGGCCCGCTGAAAGATCTTGTCGTCGACATCGGTGATGTTGCGCACATAGGTGACCCGATAGCCAAGGGCACGCAGGTAACGCACGATGACATCGAAGGCGACCATGACCCGAGCATGGCCGATGTGACAGTAGTCGTACACTGTCATGCCACAGACATAGATCCCGACCTGCCCCTCGACCAGGGGCACGAAGGGTCTTTTTTCGCCGGCAAGGCTGTCGTAGATCTGCACTCGGGGTGACTCCACTTCTGGGCGGTCCCTTTTCACATCAAGCTGCAACCCAGTAGTATACCGGGCCTAAATCGACCCGTCCGGGTGCGGCGCAACCAACAGCCGCCGACTTGAACCCTCAACCAATCAAGGTACCGCCATGGCGACTGCGACCCTCACCACCAACATGGGCACCCTGAAAATTGCCTTGGACGAAACCGCCGCACCCAACACCTGCGCCAACTTCATCGCCTATGCGCGAGATGGCTTCTACGATGGCACCATCTTTCACCGCGTGATCGACAACTTCATGATCCAGGGCGGC
>DHQM01000216.1:3356-9146 GCA_002408105.1 Gammaproteobacteria bacterium UBA5338
CATGATCCAGGGCGGCGGCTTCGACGCCAACATGTCCCAAAAGCCAACCAATGCGCCGGTCGACAATGAAGCCAACAATGGGCTCAAGAATAAGCGCGGCGCCATCGCTATGGCGCGCACCATGGACCCACATTCGGCAACTGCCCAGTTTTTTATCAATGTGAAAGACAACTCGTTTCTTGATTTCAGCGCCGAAACCACCCAGGGCTGGGGCTACTGCGTGTTCGGCGAGATCAGCAGCGGAATGGACGTTGTGGATGCAATCAAGGCAGTGGACACCCGCAGCCACGGGCCCTATCAGGACGTCCCGGTCGAGACCGTCGTCATCGAGAAAGTGGTGATTGACGACTGACACTCGCCTTTCGAGACCAGCACCATGACCGCGTTGCTGATTTCAGACCTGCACCTGCAACCGGAGCGCCCCGACATCGCCGCGGCCTTCGAGGATTTTTTGCAGTCGAAGGCTGCTGGCGCCAGCGCGCTCTACATCCTTGGCGACCTGTTCGAAAGCTGGGTCGGCGATGACGATGATGACCCCTTCGTGCTGCGGATGATCGGTGCACTGCGCCAAACAGCAGACCGCGGAACCCAGCTGTTCTTCATGCACGGCAACCGCGATTTCCTGATTGGACAGGGCTTTGCGGAAGTCACCGGTGTCACACTGCTGCCGGATCCGTACCGGACGTGCATCGAAGGACATGACCTGGTGCTACTGCACGGCGACAGCCTGTGCACGGCCGACAGCGATTACATGGCTTTTCGAGAGGTAGTCCGGGATCCGACCTGGCAGGCGGGTGCGCTCGCCAAACCGCTAAGCGAGCGCCGCGCCATCGCGTCTCAACTGCGCGAGGCGAGCCAAGCCAACAACCAGAACAAGCCGGAAGCGATCATGGACGTGACCCCCGAGGAAGTTGAGCGGGTGCTCACAGACCAGCGGGTCCGATTGATGGTGCACGGACACACCCACCGCCCCGCCGTGCACCCGCTCGACGTGCAAGGCCACCCAAGCACCCGGATCGTCCTCGGCGACTGGGACGCGCGCGGTTGGTACCTGCGCATCGACGCATCTGGGCATGCGCTCCTGAACTTTCCGATCGCGCAGTAAATCCGGGAGGGGCTTGGGGCTGTCGGGCTCAATCGGCCTCGGGCACACCACTGTGAAACCGAAACTGCGCATCCGGCGCAAGTACGAGCGACTGCTCCACGGCGAGCAGCTCTGCCACCCGGTTCTCAATGCAGCCATCCGCTTCTCGCCGAGCAAGCGCAAGGTAGTCCTCAAAGTGACGGGCTTCCGAGCGCAACAAGGAAGCATAGAACCGGGCCAACTCGGCTTCCCCCTGCGATTCCAGCACGGCGACCATGCCGGCAAAGCGTTCACAACTGCGGGCTTCGATGATGGCGCCGATGATCAGGACATCGGTCAGCCGCTGCGAATCCGCCGAACGGACAGCCGCGTGGAGCCCAGCTGCATAGCGCGCTGCTGAGAGGTGCCGGTGCGCGATTCCCCGGCGCGCCATCTGCCCACTGACCTGCTCAAAATGCAACAGCTCCTCGCGAGCCAACGCCGGCAGCGTCGCAACCAAGTCCGCCCGATCTGGATACCGAAACAAGAGGGTAAGTGCGGTGGATGCCGCCTTCTTCTCACAATGGGCATGGTCAAGCAGCAGCGTGTCGATCTGGCGCGCTGCAACGGCGAACCAGGACTCCGGAGTTGGGCAGAGGAGGAAGGCGCGGACGGCGGCAGCAGGCTCCACAACCGGTGTCGACCTCATTTTGATCAGAAGTGGCCGGATCCGGTGCGGTTCATCCGGATCCTCGGGGGTGAGCAAATGGGGTGGACGATGGGGATCGAACCCACGACCGCAGGAATCACAATCCTGAGCTCTACCAACTGAGCTACGCCCACCATTGAACTTGCCTGGGCCTGGCGCGCCTGGCAGGAATCGAACCTGCAACCGACGGCTTAGAAGGCCGTTGCTCTATCCGATTGAGCTACAGGCGCGTATGGCAGCCACCACGGCGACATTGCCTGAGCCTGTCGACCAGCGCCCCACCCATTGAAGGAGATGGTCGGGGTAGAGAGATTCGAACTCCCGACATCCTGCTCCCAAAGCAGGCGCGCTACCAGACTGCGCTATACCCCGGATGGTAAATACGTACGGGCCTTCAGGAGGCGGGGATGATACGCACCCCAAAATGTACCGTCAACCGATAATGCCCGGGTTGCCGGTATTGAATGCACAACCTCCCGGTGTCTATGGCGGGTGTTTTCAACCCCGCCCGTGGAGGTCGCATGACCATCAACAGCGAGCCCCGGAGCCTTTTGGCTCCGGGGCTCGGTCAACCCAGGGCGAATGCCATTCAGTTGACGGTCAACACCACCTTCACGTCGCCAGTTACGGCGCTCGAATCAACGTAGCCGATGGCAGTCGGGTCCGCGGCAACGGCACTGATGACGTCCGCGTCGCTGGCAACCGTCCGCGGCGGCTGACCCTTGCCCGTGAACACAAGCCGAGACCAATAGCTCTTGAGCTGTCCTGCATCCTTGCTGGTGACCTTGGCATGAAACTCGTCGCGCGAAGCATCGCCCTCAGCAAGGTCGATGGGGGTGGCGGCGGCCCCACCCGGAAACTTGCTTGCTTTGCCGAGAAAGAGCTTGGCCACTTCACCTGCATCCAGGACAGCAGCATTGCTTGGGTGCACGACCACAGCCACCTCGGCCTGAGCAAATCCCACGCCGCAGCTCAGTACAGCCGCACTCGCCATGACCTTCAAATTCTTAAATCGCATTTCAAGGCCTCCTTAAAATACTGCGTCGACGACAAAGCTGACGAGGTTGGCGCTGTCGTCATCGGGCATCGAATCAAACAGGCCCTTGCCGTCCTTGAGGTCATACAGGTGGGTCACTTCGAATTTGATCGCAGCGCCAGGAAGGAACTCGTAGCGCACGCCGGCGGTGACCGACTTCTGTTGCTCTTCGAACATCGCATTGACGCCTGCGAGCACTGGAGCCGGGAGTCCCAGTTCGCCTCTGTCGTCGTCCACATCGTTGACTTGTGCCCACGTGAGGTGTGGCATCCAATCGCCGAATCGCCTACCCGCCATCACGTACATGGAGTCCGGATCACCGAGCCAGAAGTCCAGCTTCAGACTGGTGACCTCACTCATTACCAACCAGTCGCCGTTGTCGTAGATCAGCCCGACCCCCATGAAGGCGGTGTCTGCGTCCTCTACGGCAGGCAGAAAAAATCCGCCACCCAAATCGATCGGATCTTCGACGCTGATGTTCACATGGGTGTAACCTGCACGCAGGGTCCAATTCTCGTACACACCGGTCAAACTGAGGCTGATCAGGTCATCCAATTGGGCAACCACCACGCCGTCCTGGGTGTTCTCGCCCCAAAACAGCTGAAATGTGGTGTCCCAGGAGCCCAGCGCAAAGTCATACAACAGGCCGAAGCCATCGTAGGTGTTGTCGCCGGTTACACTGTAGACCTCTTCGGGCGGTGCAACCCAGGGGTAGGCGTAGCCGACTTCCAGATACTCAGACAACAGATAGAAGGGGGCACGTTGGCGTCCGAGGCGCAGTTGCAGCGCATCGTTGGCCTGATAACGCAGGTACGCCCATTCGGTTTCTACATCCCACTCTTCATCACCCCGGCCCACAAATTGGGCGATTGCGTCGAGGTTATCGCTTACGGCGAAGGTCATCTGTACGCCCACGCGCGAACGCACGCCGAAGCTGTTGTCGTCGTGCAGTTCTGATTCAGCGTAGGTCACGTCTTGATCGGACCTTGCAACGCCTGCTGAAATGAAACCATTGATCTGCAGCCGGTCGCTCGTACGATCAACCTTCTCTGCCAAAGCGGCGTGCTTTCGCTCCAGTTCTTGAAATGCAGATTCATCGACTGCAGAGGCTTGCAGTGAGAAGCACAGGCCCGCAGTGCCGAGCACCGCTGCGGCCTTGCAAGGTACCCACTTCGGATTGGTTGGGTTGGTCATACTAAGGGGTTCTCCATTGGTTTGATTCCTTTACTCGGCCGAGGTCTACTTGTGGCCGTGGGTTAGAATGTGTTTACTCAAACTTTAAATTGGTTGCCCACCCGCGCGAGCATGTGAGAGAGCTTGTCAATCGCTTCGCTCAATTCGGATACGCTGGCAGAACAGTTCACAAAGCGTTCTGCCGAATCACGCATCACAATCACGTTGCTTTGGATCTGCTCGGATGTCCGTTGCTGTTCTTCGGTCGCGGTGGCAATTTGGGTGTTCATTTCGGAGATGGACTCAACCTTGTCGGTGATCGAGTGCAGTGTGTTTCCGGTCTTTTCCGCACTGCTCACACTCGCCGCGGCACTTTCCTGACCTGACCCCATGACCGACACAGCAGACCTGGCAGCAGCCTGCAAAGTTTCGATGACTTTCTGAATCTCTTGCGTGGACTCCTGCGTCCGCGAAGCGAGGGTGCGCACCTCATCTGCGACAACAGCAAAACCTCGCCCGTGTTCGCCTGCCCTGGCCGCCTCGATCGCAGCGTTCAAGGCAAGCAGGTTGGTCTGCTCGGCAATGCTCTTAATCACATCCAGGATGGTCCCAACGTTCTCGGTGTCTTTCTCGAGTTGCTGGATGACCCCCGCTGCGTTTTCGACTTCTCCCGCGAGGTGGTTGATCGAGGTCACTGTCTGGGCAACGACCACACTGCCCTCTTTCGCGTCAGCGTCCGCCTCAGTGGCGGCATCAGCCGCGGAAGCCGCGTGCATGGCCACCTGTCTCACGGTTTCGAGCATCTCTTCGATGGACTGGGTGACGTGCACAGAAATGTCGCTTTGCTCGTTGGCCATGCGACTGGTTTCTTCGGTAACACCACCGAGTTGCTGGGAGACCTGTGTAAGCTGGGGAATCACGCTGACGACGTCTCCAATCGCATGATTCAATTTTTCCACGAACAGGTTGAACCAATGCACGACCTGACCGATCTCATCACGGGACGACGCGGGAATTCTTCGGGTCAGATCGCCTTCACCCTCGGCAATGTCCTGAAGACTCGCGATTACGGCCTGCAAGTTGCGGGTGATCAAGCCAGTAACAACCGTCGCAGTGACGACGAGAAACGCCACGGTCGCTACAACGATGATCAACCCAAGAGTCAGGACTTGCTCGGAGTCGGAGGACGCAGCGGCAATGGTATTGGAAAAGCTGTCGTGGCTGGATTTGCGAAACTCTTGCAAGGCACCGGTGAATGCCTCTTGCGCCTCGTTCATGCGCAGTACCGCTGGCGCAATCGCGGCAGGATCAAGGGTTCCTTCGATCATTCCTAGAGAGACCCGTTCGGCCTGGGCTTGGTAGTCCCGTGCCAAGGATTCTATGACCCGAAGTTCGGCAGACGCCGAGGGCATCAGCTCGCCCTGGCGAGATAGGTTGCCAAGAATCACCGCAAAGCGTTCACTGGCAACATCGACCAGGTCACGCTCTCCCATGCTCACTGCAGATTTGTATGACTCATCAATGCGCTCAAGAATATTGAGGTTCGAGCTGGCCATGTCCAGCACTGGAAAGTACGACTCTTCGATCGCATGCAATCGATCTGCGTTTCGACTGTTGACCTGGTAATTGAGGCCCAGGTATACCGCATAACCGACGATGGCCACCGCCGGAATCACTAATATTTTCAGCCTGAGCGACAGGTTTCTGAACCAGTCCAACATTGTGTGTGTCTCCGTGTTCCGGGGCGCTGCACCCCGTTTTCAATACAAGCCCCTGCACATCTTCATGAAGTCTAGACCTGTTTTTCCG
>DHQM01000101.1:0-414 GCA_002408105.1 Gammaproteobacteria bacterium UBA5338
CTCAACGAGGAAACGCGCGGCTTTGACCTGGTTTCAGTGCCTGTGGAACTGCCGCTCGAGCCATGGACCTGTGAATTGCTCCGCGTGCTCGGTGCAGGGTGCAAAACGCTGAGTGAGGTGGGTTCCGTGGTGTTGCTTCGCTGCTCCAGGGCCCTGGGCCCGAGCCGAGAAGACCCCGAGGCCACAGCGGCACGCGTGGTCGAGCGAATGCTGCAGCTTTTTGCCGCCCTCGCTGGAGAGTTGGTGGACATGGCAGCGCTGGTCCCGGTGGTGGGTCTGGACCTGTTTGCACCCCCACACCCTGCGGGCGATGCGCAGAATGAGTCGGCTTGTGCGGAGCACTGGGTGGCGCGCTTGAGAGAGGCGGTGCCCCCCGCCGTGCCGGCTGTGCTCATGGCTGAAGGTCGCAGCCTC
>DHQM01000101.1:609-9109 GCA_002408105.1 Gammaproteobacteria bacterium UBA5338
ATGGCAGCAACCCGGGCGCTGAACACGGCCAGTCAATGTGCCCGCCAGCCCTGGCAGCTTGGTTTTTGCTACGGTCGTTCGCTATTGGATTGGGACGACCCCAGCGGGTGCCCTGACACCTTGCTGCACCGCGCGAAGATGAACTCTGCTGCCTGTTCGGGCAATTATTCCGACGCCCTGGAACGGGGTGAGGTCAGCAAAATCATCAACAAGTAGCGCCTACTGAGCCACAGACTCGGGAAGCAGGCTGCGGATCGCCTGTGGGTCCAGCTTGGCGACGTTTTTGGCCACTTCACCGACGATGCACGCCTTGAATGCGCTGCTCCAGTGTTTGCGCAGCAACCCCAGGAACTCAGGCGAAGCGACCACCACCCAGCGTCGGTCGGGCTGTTGTTGACGCATTTTTTCGGCATGGCGACAAAGCAGCTTGGCAAAGTCTTCGGCCACCTTGTCGCTGGCGCTCTGCGGTGGTTGGGCGGCATGTCGACCGTGACTGTCAGTCCCGCGGCCGTCGAACAGGTGCCCCGGCCGATCGGACACGAGGTCCCCCTCATGCTCGCGTCCCTCAGGGTTGGCAAAGGTTTCGGTTTCAACCAGAGGCGCTGCCAGACTCTCAAGGTAGAAAAACCTGGCGCGGCTGCGTTCGGCGACCAAAACGGTGGTTGCTGTCATCGGTGGACTCCTTCGGCGCGTGGGTCAAAACAAGTCGTCCCTGCAGTCTACATCCTGCACAATTCCACTGTCTTCGACATCGACAAAGTGAATCCGAGACCGTTCCGCGCTCAAAAGTCCACGCGCGCCGGTGTCGTCCTGAGCCTGCGTCAGGCGAGGGAAGTACGCGGCGGAAAAAGCCCGCGGGTGGCCCCAGCGTCCCTGGTTGCGTGGCACCACCAGGGAAAAACGCATGGCGGCGCTCAGGACGCGTGCGATGCTGTCGCTGCGGATCCAGGGCATGTCCCCCAGAGCAATGAGGCAGCCACGGGCCTGGGGCGCGAGACCAGCGACCGCGTCGCTCAGTGTTGCGCCCATCCCCAGGCCCGCATTCGGTGCCGTCCGGTTGTCCCAGCCGAGTTGGGCAAGGCGTTTGCTGAGGCGCTGGTCTGCCGGACCAAGCATCACTTCGACTTGACCTTTCCAGGGGGTGAATGGCGCCAGGCTGGTTTCGAGCAAGGTGCGCCCGTCTGCCAGGCGCGCCGTCCGCTTGTCGCTACCGAACCGCCGCCCCTGGCCCGCCGCCAACACCAGGATCCGCCAGTCGGCCAGACCTTCCGCTTCGGGCGGGGCATCGGGGTGCGCTGGGCCGCTCATTCAGGAGGCGCTTGCTCAGGCCGAGCGTGGGGGCGGTTGCGCAGTTCGATCAAGCTGGCCGCGATGGCGACGGCGATTTCGGGCGGGGTCTTGCTGCCAATGTCGAGTCCCACGGGCGCGTCGAGCCGGTCGATCTGGTCGGGGCGTAGGTCCAGCGCGGACAACCGCTGACGGCGTTTGTCACTCGTGCGTCTGGACCCGAGCGCGCCCACGTAAAAGTTGTCGCCGCGCAGCGCTTCCATCAGGGCCATGTCGTCGATGCGGGGGTCATGGGTGAGGGTGATGACCGCGCTGTTGGCGTCACCTGCCCACTCGCGAACGACATCGTCCGGCATCCCAGAACAGGCGTGGGTGTTCGTGACAGCCCAGGCTTCCAGCAGCTCTGGGCGAGGGTCGGTGACCACCACCTCAAAGTCCAGTGCCAGGGCGATCTCGCTGAGATACCGCGCGATCTGGCCGGCGCCCACCAGCACCAGCCGTTGGCGAGGCCCAAAACGCTGGCAAAGGCGGGCGCCTTCTAGTGCTGTGGGGCGCATGCTTGTGTCCGGTGCGACCCGGGTGGCGCCGGTTTCCAGGTCCACCTCGCGGACGCAGCGGCGCCGCGCTGACAACAGCGCGAGGATTTCGGTAAATTCGTTGCGGATCCGGTCCGACGGAATCAAGGGTTCAGCGATCACTTCAAGGCGCCCTCCACAGGGAAGGCCAAGGCGGGCGGTTTCTGCCTGGCTGACCCCGTAGGCGAGCCGCTCGGGACCATCGGCCGCGACACTTCGGCTGCGCAGTGCGTCCAACAGGTCGTCTTCGACGCATCCGCCCGACAGCGACCCCGCGGCTTGGCCGCGGTCGTTGATCGCCAGCAACGAGCCCACCGGGCGTGGTGAAGAGCCAAAGGTCGCAACGATGGTGCACAGCCATGCACAGGCACCAGAGCCGAGCCAGTCATCAAGGGCGTGCAACACTTCTAGGTTTTCGTTGTCCATGCGGGTCCTTCGGAATGCGCCGGATTGATTGAAGTGTACAGTTGGCGCGGACCCATTATACTTTGGCCCCCCAACCCCCTTGCACGTGACCTTTGGTAGGGGTCACCACTGACTGAGGAGCGGCCCATGCCGACCATTACCCTCCCTGACCAATCGACGAAGTCATTCGATCGGCCCATCACGGTGGCTGAAGTTGCCGGGTCGATCGGGCCTGGTTTGGCCAAGGCGGCGGTGGCCGGTCGCGTTGATGGTTCCCTGGTGGATCTGAGCCACGAAATCGGCGCCGATGCGACGGTTGAAATCGTCACGCCGAGCGACGATGCGGGCCTTGAAGTCATCCGCCACTCCTGCGCCCACCTGCTGGCAATGGCCGTGAAATCCTTGTTCCCCGCGGCGCAGGTGACCATCGGCCCGGTGATTGATGACGGGTTCTACTACGACTTTGCCTTTGAGCGCCCCTTCACCCCTGAGGATCTGGAGCGCATCGAGGCGAAGATGCACGAGCTTGCTGCGGCCGACCTGAGGGTCTCGCGAAGCCTAATGGACCCTGAGGAGGCCATCCGCTTGTTTGAGGGCCTCGGTGAGCACTACAAGGTCGAAATCATCAAGGACATCGGCAGCCACGAGCCCCTCTCGTTTTACCAGCAGGGTCAGTTCATCGACCTGTGTCGCGGTCCCCACGTGCCCTCGACGGGCAAGCTCACAGCCTTCCGCTTGACCAAGGTGGCCGGGGCCTATTGGCGGGGCGACTCCAAGAACAGGATGCTGCAACGCATCTATGGCACAGCTTGGGCAAATCCGAAACAATTGAAGCAGCACCTGCGCCGGCTCGAAGAGGCCGCCAAGCGAGACCACAGGCGCATTGGCAAGCAAATGGAGTTGTTCCATACGCAGGAGGAGGCGCCGGGGATGGTCTTCTGGCACCCCAAGGGCTGGCAGCTCTACCAAGTGGTGGAGCAGTACATGCGTGGAGTTCAGCGGGAACACGGTTATCAGGAGATTCGCACCCCCTCTCTGGTCGACTACAGCCTTTGGGAGCGGTCTGGCCACGCGGATAAATTCGGCAATGAAATGTTCAGCACCGAGTCGGAGAGCCGGGACTACGCCGTCAAGCCAATGAATTGCCCCTGTCATGTGCAGGTTTTCAATCAGGGCCTCAAGAGCTACCGCGACCTCCCATTGCGGTTGGCCGAGTTCGGCTCCTGCCACCGCAATGAGCCGTCGGGGACCCTGCACGGCCTGATGCGTGTGCGCGCGTTCACTCAAGACGATGCACACATTTTTTGCAGCGAGGACGACATTCAAGCAGAGGTGGCGCGCTTTATCACACTGCTGTTTGACGTCTATCGCGACTTTGGCTTTGACGATGTCGAACTCAAGCTGTCCACACGCCCGCAAGCGCGGGTGGGTTCCGATGAAGTCTGGGACAAGGCTGAATCGGCACTTGCCGAGGCGCTGGAGCAGCAGGGACTCGACTACGAGGTGCTTCCCGGAGAAGGGGCGTTCTATGGGCCCAAAATCGAATTTTCGCTGCGGGATTGCCTCGCGCGCGTTTGGCAGTGTGGAACCATCCAGGTCGATTTTTCCATGCCAGCGCGACTTGACGCCCAATACGTGGGTGAAGACGGCGCGCGCCATACCCCGGTGATGCTGCACCGAGCGATTCTCGGGTCCTTCGAGCGATTCATTGGAATTCTCATTGAGCACCATGCAGGTGCCTTTCCGACCTGGTTGGCCCCGGTTCAAGCCGTTGTGGCGAACATCACCGATGACCAGGCAGGGTACTGCCAAGGGGTCGAGCGGCAACTGGCAGCCAAGGGGGTCCGGGTGTTTGCCGACTTGAGAAATGAAAAAATTGGATTTAAAATCCGCGAGCACACCTTGCAGAAGGTCCCATACATCCTGGTGTGTGGCGACCGAGAATGCGAATCCGACCAAGTGGCCGTGCGCGCACGGAGCGGTGAAGATTTGGGGGCGATGTCCCTCGATGCCTTTGTCGACCTCCTGTCGAAAGACATTGCGCGACGCGGCCGCGTGTCTTTGGAGAACTGAATATCAAGAACGCATCCGGCAAAGGCCAGAGCAAACGAAACCGCATCAACGACGAAATCACCGCCAATGTGGTGCGACTGATCGGCCCGAGTGGTGGGCAGATCGGGGTGGTGTCGCTGCAGGATGCTCTGGAAGCTGCTGCCCAAGTCAGTTTGGACCTCGTCGAAATCGCCCCCGATGGCGACCCGCCTGTTTGCAAAGTGATGGATTACGGCAAGCATGTTTTCGAGGCCAAGAAGCAAAAAGCAGCGGCCAAGAAAAAGCAAAAGCGCACCCAGATCAAAGAGATGAAATTTCGCCCTGGTACCGAAGAAGCGGACTATCAGGTGAAATTGCGCAATCTGGTGCGGTTTTTGGAAGATGGAGACAAGGCCAAGGTAACCCTGAGGTTCCGTGGGCGGGAGATGGCCCACCAGCGTCTGGGTGCCGAGCTGCTCTCGCGAATCGAGGAAGACTTGGCGGAGTTTGGTGCAGTGGAGCAGCACCCCACGATGGAAGGGCGCCAAATGACGATGGTCATTGCCCCCAAGAAGAAAAAATAACGCCAAGGACGGAAGAGAACACGACAAAGAGAAATCGACCCCGCGCAGCGCTTCAAATCAATCGACCGCGTATGCAGTCGAGCCTGCCGGGCCAGAAACGAGCGGAGTACCCATGCCGAAGATCAAAAGCAATCGAGGCGCCGCCAAACGGTTTCGTAGAACCGCAGGCGGTATCAAGCATAAGCAAGCCTTCAAAAACCACATCCTCACCAAGAAGAGCACCAAGCGGAAGCGTCATCTCCGCCCAATGCACCACCTGACTCCTGCGGATCAGCCATTGGTCGAGCGGATGTTGCCCTACCTGAAATAGGCCGGCAATTGGGCGTTTACGGATTGGTTCTTAGGAGGTTGTTATGCCACGGGTAAAACGAGGTGTGCAGGCACGACGCCGGCACAAGAAGGTTCTTCAGCAAGCGAAAGGCTACTATGGTGCGCGCAGCCGCAGTTACCGGGTTGCCACCCAAGCCGTTACCAAGGCTGGGCAGTATGCATACCGTGACCGTCGCCAGCGCAAGCGGCAATTCCGTTCACTGTGGATCACCCGCATCAACGCTGCGGCCCGCCAGCACGGCCTCAGTTACAGCAGGCTCATCGATGGCTTGAACAAGGCGTCGGTGGAAGTTGACCGCAAGATGCTGGCCGACATCGCGGTTCACGATCAAGAGACGTTCGCGGCTTTGGCCGAGCGTGCTCGGGGTGCTTTGGCTGCCTAGCAAGGCAATCAAGTCGGGAGGCCTTACAGCCTGCGAGCAGCGAAGAAAGGGAAGTGTAGGCTTCCCTTTTTTGTGGATGGGTTTTTTCTATGCAGCACCTTGAGCAATTGGTAACCGAAGCGCGGGCGGCGATGCAGGCGGCGACCGAAGCTGCAGAACTCGACCAGGTTCGCGTGCGCTTCTTCGGGAAGAAAGGCCGCCTCACCGAGCAGCTCAAGCAGCTCGGGACGTTGCCAGCCGAAGAACGACCCGACGCGGGCGCGCGCATCAACGCCGCCAAAACTCAACTGCAGCAGGAGCTGGAGTCGCGCAGGCAGGAAATCGAGCAGCGGACGATCGACGCGCTGCTGAAGAAGGAGCGCATTGACGTCACCCTGCCGGGCCGTGGCCCACGGCCCGGCGCGTTGCACCCTGTGACGCGCACCCTGGATCGAATTGAGTCGTTCTTTACGGGCATGGGCTTTGCCGTTGCCGAGGGCCCGGAAGTTGAGGATGACTTTCACAACTTCGAGGCGCTGAACATCCCTGCGCACCACCCGGCCCGGGCGATGCACGATACCTTTTACTTTGCTCCGGACCGCTTGCTTCGAACCCATACATCGCCGGTGCAGATTCGAGTGATGGAGGCGCAGCAGCCCCCCCACCGCATCATTTGTCCCGGTCGGGTCTACCGGTGTGATTCCGACGTCACGCACACCCCCATGTTCCATCAGGTAGAAGGCTTGATGGTGGACCAGGACATCAGCTTTGCCCACCTGAAAGGGGTGGTAAGCGCGTTTCTCCGAACGTTTTTTGAGCAGGACCTCGGCGTGCGCTTTCGTCCTTCCTATTTCCCGTTCACTGAACCGTCCGCCGAGGTGGACATGCAGTGCGTGCTCTGCGGAGGCGGTGGGTGCCGAGTGTGCAAACACACGGGGTGGCTTGAAGTCATGGGATGCGGCATGGTGCACCCCAAGGTGCTTGCTGCCGGCGGAGTGGACGCGGAACGTTTCTCTGGGTTCGCGTTTGGTATGGGCGTTGAGCGTCTGGCGATGCTTCGCTATGGCGTGGACGACTTGCGCATGTTTTTCGAGAACGACCTGCGTTTTCTTGCCCAATTCTGAGCACGACCTTCCGTCCCCCGTCGATAGCGCCCCAAAGCGAGTAGCCCTATGAAATTCAGTGAAGCCTGGTTGCGCGAATGGATTGACCCCGGCGTCGATACTGAGACGTTGGCGCGGCGTCTCACGATGGCTGGGCTCGAGGTCGACGCGGTGGAGCCAGTCTCTGGTGTGGTGTCGGATGTTGTGGTCGCAGAGGTGGTTGCGACGGCTCCACACCCAGATGCTGAGCGACTGCGGGTGTGCCAAGTCGATGACGGGACCCAAAGGGTCCAAGTGGTTTGTGGCGCCGAGAACGTTCGCGTCGGAATCAAGGTCCCGTTGGTGCGCCCTGGCGCACAGCTGCCTGATGGCACCCTCATCCAGGCCGCACAGATTCGGGGTCAAGGCTCTGCCGGTATGCTGGCCGCGGCCAGCGAGCTGGGGTTCGAGGATGCCATCGATGGCCTTTGGGAGTTTCCGCTCGACGCACCGGCCGGCGTGCCTCTGTCGGACTACTTGGGCCTTGATGATACAGTCATCGAAGTGGACCTGACCCCCAACCGCGCGGACTGTCTGTCGATACTCGGCCTGGCCAGAGAGGTGGGGCTGATCACGGACCAGCCATTCAAGGGTCCAGACCCAGTTTGCGTTGAGGTCAGCTCAACGGTGCGGCCAGATGTCCAGGTGGATGACTGGCAGGCATGCCCGCGGTTTCTGGCCAGGTCGTTGTCCGCAATCGACCTGCCGAACGCAGTCACGCCGATCTGGATTCGGGAACGCCTGCGGCGCTCGGGTTTTCGCAGCATCGACCCTGTGGTGGACGTAACCAACTACGTCATGCTTGAACTCGGTCAACCGATGCATGCGTACGATGCGGATCAGGTGTCCGGTGCGTTGCGGGTACGTCGCGCGCGGGCCCAGGAGCAACTACGCACACTGGATGGCAAGGCGTTGGAGCTGGATTCGAGCGTGCTCGTGATCGCTGACGATGAGTGCGCACTGGGGATGGCAGGCGTCATGGGTGGCGCCAATTCGGGCGTAGGCGCAAACACCCGCAACCTGGTGTTGGAATGCGCTCATTTTATCCCCGAAGTGGTCGCCGGCCGAGCGCGTAGGTTCGGTTTGCAGAGCGAGGCGGCGCATCGATTCGAGCGTGGGGTCGACCCTGAGTTGCCCCGACGCGCGCTTGAGCGCGCAACCGAACTGCTGGTTCAGTTGGTGGGTGGCACAGTGGGCCCGATTGTCGAAGTCAGCGACCCTCAAGGACTCCCGTCGCCGACTCGCATTCCGTTGCGAATTGAGCGCATCCGGCGGCTGCTGGGTCTGCCAGGTCTGGAGGCCAGCTTCGTCCGTGGCCTGCTGCAGCGCATGGGGGCGGCTGTGGACGACACCGCGGGTTCGACCTGGGCGGTGACACCGCCGACCCACCGGTTTGATTTGGCCATTGAGGAGGACTTGGTCGAGGAGGTCGGACGGCTTTACGGCTACGACCAGATCCCGGTGTCTCTTCCTGCTGGACCGCTGCGCCCTCCAGTGACTTCCGAAACCCTGAGATCAACGCGGGCCCTGCGTGACCTGCTGGTGGCAACCGGCTACCAAGAGGCCATCACCTACAGCTTTGTTGACCCGGTGGTGGAGCAAGCCCTGGGTGGCCCAGCACCACTCCAGCTACAGAACCCGATGTCCGCTGATATGTCGGTGATGCGCACCACCCTGTGGTCCGGCTTGCTGCCAGCGGTGAGCTATAACCTGAACCGCCAACAGCCGCGTGTTCGCCTGTTTGAGACTGGGCTGCGGTTTCTGCCGCTTGGCGACGGGCTGCG
>DHQM01000165.1:0-384 GCA_002408105.1 Gammaproteobacteria bacterium UBA5338
CAGCACCACCAGCGCCAGCACCGCCCAATGCACCGAGGCAGCAACACCCATGGGGTGTGCGTCCAATCCCCTGAGTTGCCCCTGCAACCCCCACAGCAGTGCGAGACCCACCCCCGCGACCAGCGCCACTTTCAGAATGCTCTTCAACAGTTCAACCAGGGCCTGCAGCGAAAACATGCGCTTCAGACCCTTGAGGGGATTGATGCGCTCCAGCTTCGGCGCCAATGGCTTGGCGGTCAGTGACCAGCCGCCGAGGAACAGGGGACCAAGCAGCCCCGCCAGGCAGGTCGCCACCAGAACAGGCAAAAACCCAAGTCCGGCCGCAACGCCACTGCCGACCAGGTGCGTCACCAGAAAATCCGGATCAAACAGCCGCGCGCGCTC
>DHQM01000165.1:679-5937 GCA_002408105.1 Gammaproteobacteria bacterium UBA5338
TCCATGGGCTCCGAAAACCGTGAGCGCCAGACTCCCGGTCACCATAACGGCAGTCGAAGCCAACTCCCGTGAGCGTGCGACCTGGCCCTCTTCACGGGCTTTTTCCAGCTGTTTCGGAGTCGCTTCTTCGGTTTTTTCCTGACCCGAATCTTCCTCAGCCACTGTCTAGCCTCCAAACACCTGGCGCATCAACTCGATGCCTACCTGGGCAATTTGATCAAACTGCGGCAGCAGCCGGTACAAACCAAACCACACCAACACCAGGCCGAACAGCAAAGTGACGGGGAAACCCAGCGAGAAAATATTAAATGCCGGCGCCGCCCGGCTCATCACTCCAAACGCCAAGTGGGCGATCAACAGCGCCGTCACCGCAGGCAATGCCATCAACAGCGCAGCTGCGAACATCCAGCCGCCCGCATCGACCAGCCACCACAGGCCCTGCGCCATTCCAACCGCCCCCAAAGGCCAGCGGTTGAAGCTCTCCCCAACCACCTCCAGCATCACCAAATGGCCATTGACGGCCAGAAACACCAGGGTGAAGAGCATGGAATACAGCTGAGAAAGAATCGGCACCGACACCCCATGGGTCGGGTCGTTCATGGACGCGAACCCCAACCCCATCATCATTGCAATGGTCTGAGCAGCCAGCACCACCACCTGAAAAGCAATCTGCAGCGCGAAACCCAGCGCGGCGCCAATGACCACCTGCTCAGCCGCCCGCCACCAGTCAAGCGCACCGAAGCCCAGCTCTGCATCGAATTCTGGCAGGCCAGGCCAAATCGCCACGGTGGTCGCAACCGCAAGACCCATCCGGATGCGCATGGGAATAAGGTTGCTGGCAACGACCGGAACCGCCATGAAAAATCCAGCGATCCGAAACAACGGCAGCAGGAAGGACGCCAGCCAGGCCAGCGGGTCGCCCTCCACAACGAAGCCGTTCATCCGATCAAGAAGGGAATGTTGGCGAAGAGTGCCTGGCTGTAGCTGACCAGGCGGTGAAGAATCCAGGAACCACAGACCATGACCACCAGAAATATGGTCAACAGCCTGGGCAAAAAACTGAGGGTCTGCTCGTTGATCTGCGTGGCGGCTTGAAACACCGCCACCACCAGCCCGACCAGCAGGCTTGGCAGTACGATCAGCGACACCAGCAGCACGATCAACTGCAAAGCCGATGCAAAAAGGTCCACCACGGTCTCAGGTGTCATCGGTGCACGCTCAAAGCCCGAAACTCGCCGCAAGGGTGCCGATCAATAGGGCCCACCCGTCCACCAGAACGAACAGCATCACCTTAAAAGGCAAGGAGATAATGACCGGGGAAAGCATCATCATCCCCATCGCCATCAGCACACTTGCGACCACGAGGTCAATGATCAAGAACGGAATAAACAAAATGAAGCCGATCTGAAACGCCGTTTTCAACTCGCTCGTGACGAAGGCCGGAACCAGCACGGAGAAGGGCACGGCTTCGACGGTCTCGATGGGAGGTCCGCCGCGCAACCGCACGAACAGCTCCAGGTCGCTCTCACGCGTTTGACCCAGCATGAATTCACGAAATGGCCCCTGGGCTCGCTCCACGGCCTGCTGCACTGAAATCGACTCTTCGGAGTACGGCACGAACGCGTGCTCATAGACGCGCTCGAAAATCGGGGCCATGATAAAAAATGACAAAAACAGCGCCAGGCCAAGCAGGATTTGATTGGACGGCGTCTGCTGCAGCCCGATGGCCTGGCGCAGGATCGCGAACACGATGATGATGCGGGTGAACGACGTCATCATCATCAACAGCGCTGGCAACAGGGTCAGCGCCGTCATGATGAAGAGAATCTGCAGCGTGACGCTGTATTCCTGTGCCCCGGTTTCAGTGGTGGTCACACTGAACGCCGTCAGTGCTCCGGGCTCAGCCATGGCAGCGAAGGGCAACATCGCAACCAAGGCCACCAACCCGCGCAGCCCCGCGACAGCAGTCATCGGTCAGGCCCCAGGAGACCGCGCAGCGTGGCGGAGAAATCGCGGGTGGAGGCGCTGCCCGAGGCGGTATCGAGCCGCTCCGGCAGTGTATGCAGGTTCACGATGCGACCCGGTGACACGCCCAACAGCAGCTGCTGTTGGCCCAGCTCGACCAGGACCAAGCGGTCACGGGCGCCGAGGGAGGCGCCACCCACCACGCGGATCAGTCGCCCATTGCCCCCTGGGAGGGTGCCGAGTTTGCGCATCAGCCAGGCCAGCGCCAAGAACAACCCCAGCACCAGCACCAGCCCAAACACCAGGTTCAGCACCCAGCCAGCGCCGATCTCGGGGGCGGCAGCGGCGTCCGCAGCCAGAACCAGACCAGGCATCAATCCAGCCACTGCCAGCGTGGGGTACATTGGAATGCAGCGCAGCATGGGCTATTGCAGCTTTTTGATGCGCTCGGAGGGGCTGACCACATCGGTCATCCGAATGCCGAACTTTTCATTCACGACCACCACCTCCCCGTGGGCGATCAGGGTGCCATTCACCAGGACATCCAAGGGCTCACCAGCAAGTCGGTCGAGTTCAATGACCGACCCCTGATTGAGTTGAAGCAGGTTGCGAATGGTAATGGGTGTGCTGCCCACTTCCATGCTGATCGTCACCGGGATGTCGAGGATGACTTCGAGTTCCGGGTTGTCGATGTCCTGGGTCCTGGGCTCAGGTCGCGGCGCGGCGTCGAAGCTCGCAAGATCGACCTCGGCGTCGGCGCCATCCTCGGTTTGCTCGGCCATGGCGGCAGCCCAGTCTGGATCGATCTCGCCGGCATCGGCCGTGGCCTCCTGCTCATCAAGGGCTTGCTGCCATTCATCTCCCAGGGCGTCTTCGGGGGCATTCGGTTGGTCGCTCATGGCGTCATTCTCCATACGAAACTCAAGTGATTTCGGCGATTTCAGCCGGACGCAGTACCTTCAATGCGTAACGCCCATTGCTGCGACCGAGGTGGCAGACGAAGAGCGGAACTCCGTTGGCATAGAGCATGACTTCCTGCGGAACCTCGGTTCGCACCACGTCGCCGGGCTCCATATCGACCAGGTCGCGTAGCGCGATGCGGGTTTGCCCGACCCTGCAGCGCAGATCCACCTTGGCATTGAGAATGTCGTTGCGGATGCTGGAGATCCAACGTTCGTCGATGTCATCGACGTCACTTTGCAGACCTGCATCCAAAATGGGCCGGATGGGCTCGATCATCGAATAGGGAATGGTGATGTGGAAATCACCACCGCCACCATCGAGTTCAATGTGAAAACTGCTGACGATCACCACCTCACTTGGGCTGACCACGTTGGCCATGGACGGGTTCACCTCCGAGTTCACATGATCAAGGTCGATCTTGAGCACTGGGTTCCAGGCTTCCTTCAGATCCACAAACACCTGGCTCAGCATTAGCTGCACAATGCGATTTTCGGTCGGAGTGAACTCCCGCCCTTCGATCTTGGCCCAGCGCCCCTCCCCACCGAAAAAATTGTCGACCAACTTGAAGACCAATTTCGCATCCAAGATGAACAGCGCGGTGCCACGAAGGGGACGAACCTTGACCATGTTGAGGCTGGTCGGTACATAAAGCGTGTGGACGTATTCGCCGAACTTCATGACCTGTATGCCATTGACCTGCACATCCGCACTGCGGCGCAGCAGGTTGAAGAGGCTGATGCGTGTATAGCGGGCGAATCGCTCATTGATCATCTCCAGCGTCGGCATTCGCCCGCGAACGATGCGGTCCTGGGTGGCCAAGTCATAGGATGAGACTTCGCCAGGCCGCGTCGGCTCTGGTTCGCCAATGGCGCCATCATCGATGCCATGCAGCAGCGCATCGATTTCATCCTGACTGAGAAGGTCATGGGCCACAGGCGCGCACTCCGTTACTGCACGATAAAGCTGGAAAACAGCACCTGCTCAACGGTACCCGGCGGTTCCGTGGATTCTGCGTCGATCACTTTCTGGACTTCGATCAAGGCGGCCTGGCGCAGTTGCTCCTTGCCGTCCAGCGTGGTGACCTCGGCAAAGTCCGCAGCACTGAACAGGTTGAGCAAGTTGTTCTCGATCAGGGGAAGGTTGGTTTCGACCACATCGATCACGCCCTGATCCCGGCTCATGATCGAAGCGGTCACTTGAAGAAAACGTTGGCGGTTGTCCACCCAGTAGCTCACCGTGAGCGGTTTCAGCTTGGTGTACTGGGCAGGTCCGGTTGGCGCCTCAGCCACTGCTTCGGCAACTTCGGCGTCCGGTCCTTCCTCAGAGCCGCTGAGGAAAAACCACGCTGCCGCCCCGCCACCGGCCAACACCACCGCCACGATGACAACGATCAGGATGAGTTTGTTACCGGACTTTTCTTCTGTGGATTCGTTTTCTTCCGCCATGACCCCACCGTCAATATTCCAAACACTGACAAGGGAATAGCAAAAGGTATGCCGATAATTATTATGTTTTAATTTAAAGAGTTAGGAATGATTGGCTGAAGGTCGCCGGCATTTTGACGCATCCTTTCACGCATACTGGTCGATCAGCCCAAGGCGGATGGAATGGTTGCCGGCTTCTTCGGCAGGCACCGCCAATCCGGTCAGCTGGTCGACCGTGCCCGCACCGCGGCGGGCGCCGGATTGCGGCTGTCGCTGCTGGCCGGACTGGGCGCCGCTGTCCGCGACCGAAAAACCCACAAGCTGCAACTGCTCAGCGGAAAACAAGTCCCGCAAGCGGCCAACCTGTTGCTCAATGACATCCCGTACCGAAGCGTGCGGTGAGAGAATCTGCACCTGAGCCTGGTCGTTCTGAATTTGCACCCGCAGCTGCAAGGACCCCAGTTCAGGCGGGTCCAGTTGCAGCTCGGCGCGCTGAACGCCCGTTCGAACCATCAGCACCAAGCGCTCACCCAGACCACGCTCGGAGCGAAGTTCGCGCATGTCCATCGGTTCTGGAAGTGGTAGCGCGCCGACTGTCCCCACCGCCGACCGCGCGGCTGAGGAATGACCCGGCTCGCGCACGCCAAGCTCGCCCGCCCGTTCAAGTCCGGCATCGACTGCCTTGTTCACTTCCGCAAGGACGCTGGTCTGTTGCGCTTGTTGCAGGCTGGCCCGGGCAGCGGTGAGCGTATCCGCCTCGCGGGGTCTAGAGGTTTGAGGGCTGCTCCTCAGTTCGGGTTCCGGCAGGAACTCGGATGCCTCCGGCACATGCATGAGGCCTGATGCCCCCCGGCCGGCCGCCAGGTCAGCGGGGGCGAACTCTGTCGACTGGAGCTGGAGGATTCC
>DHQM01000048.1:0-155 GCA_002408105.1 Gammaproteobacteria bacterium UBA5338
GGATTTGGCGGCACCAATGCCAGCCTGTTGGTGGAGCGGTTCACGTCCTAGCGTAGACGCGCCTTTC
Source organism: Gammaproteobacteria bacterium UBA5338 (assembly GCA_002408105.1). Lineage (GTDB taxonomy): Bacteria > Pseudomonadota > Gammaproteobacteria > Pseudomonadales > UBA5862 > UBA5862. Next base: position 68 of record DHQM01000048.1, read on the forward strand.
GGGTGCGCGCCTACAAGCGGGCCAGGGCGCTGAACGGCAGGTAGGTGAGGGGGTCGCCTACAGCCACCTGTGCCCCCGCCGGAACCCG
>DHQM01000048.1:457-1670 GCA_002408105.1 Gammaproteobacteria bacterium UBA5338
CGCGCTGGCCACTGCCAAGCGCGAAACCTGCCGGAATCGGTATGCCGGCGGGTGCCACGTCTGCCACCCCCTGCATGCGCAGTAGAAACGGGCGACACAGAATCAACATGCCCACCAGCACCGCAGCCGGGTTGCCAGGCAAACACAGCACGGGGCGCCCTTCCAACATGGCATGCGCGAAGGGCTTGCCGGGTTTGATGGCCAGGCGCCACAGCCGCAAGGCGCCGGCATCACGCAGCACCTGCACCAGGTGGTCCGCCTCACCCACCGAGGCACCGCCGGTGGTGAGCACCAGGTCAGCCCGCGCCGCCGCGCGGCGCAGCGCAGATGCGGTGGCCTCCCGCTCGTCGGGCACCATGCCAAGATCAATGGGTTCGCACCCAAGGCCGGTTAAGAGCGCGTGCACCAACGGCCGGTTGGAGTCGAAGATCCGGCTGCCGTCGCCAGCCTGCAGCGTGTCCGGCTGCCCCACATCCATGAGCTCGTCACCGGTGGAAAAGAAGGCAACCTTCGGCCGCGGCACCACCGGCAAATGCCGAGCGCCCGCCGCCGCGGCCAGGGCGATGTCCTGGGCCCGCAGAACCTGGCCTGGCATTAGCACCGAAGCGCCCGCCGCGAAATCCTGACCGCGCGCGCGAATGTTTGCGCCCGAGCCCGGCAAGCGCGAGAACTGCACCAGCAAGCCGTCGACCTCGGCGTGTTCTTGCATCACCACGGCATCGGCCCCGGGGGGAATGGGTGCACCGGTAAAGATGCGCGCGGCGGTCCCGCGCTGCAACGGCTGGGCGGCCTGCCCCGCCGCAATGCGCTGGCTGACCGGCAGGCGCCGGTCGAGCGAAGTGTCACCAAGCCGCACGGCAAAGCCGTCGACGGCGCTGTTGTCCACCGGCGGCGCGCTCACCACGGCCTGGACAGGAGCGGCCAGGACGCGGCCGAGGGCCTCGGCGAGCGGTGGGTTTTCGGCGGCCGGACCAGGGCGCGGCGCCGCAGCCAGCAGCACCGCCACCGCTTCGGCCACCGAGGTCAGTGCAGTCACCGGCTACCCGGCCACGACCACTTCAACGAAATTGCATGGCCTGTGCCGGGCATCAAGCTGCTCACGCAGAATCTTTTCCCATGCGGTCTGGCAGGCGCCGGTGGACCCGGGCATGGCGACCACCAGGGTGTGGTTGGCGACCCCAGCGAGGGCGCGGGACTGGATGGTCGAGCTGCC
>DHQM01000048.1:1937-8149 GCA_002408105.1 Gammaproteobacteria bacterium UBA5338
GGTGTGGCGTCCCGATGGCGAAACCCGGTGCCACCGGTCACCAGCACCACCTGCACGTCAGGCTCGGCGATCCAGGCCGCCACCAGGGCGCGGACCTGATAGCGGTTGTCCTTGAGGATCTGCTTGTCGTATAGGCGGTGCCCTGCATCCTGCAGGGCGTCGGTCAGGTATCGGCCCGATGTGTCCCGCAGGGCATCGCGGGTGTCGGACACGGTCAGCACCGCGATGCTGAGGGGGATGAATTCTGCAGTTGGGCTCGGCATGGGATCAGCTGGCGCACTCCGGGTTGACTCGGTTGTCGTGGCGTTGATGGTATCGCGGTCCGGGCCTGCCCTGCATGTTCTCCCCCCAAAAAAAGGCCTTGCCGAACTGCTCGTTCGGCAAGGCCTGAAATACGGCAGAGCACCCGTTCACGCCTCAGAACAAGCCAACAAACTCCGCCGTCACCACGTCGCCTTCATTCGAGAAGGGAGAATCCTCGTCGGTGTTTGCGTATTCAAGCAACGCGAAGAGGTTTTTGGCGATTTCGTAGCTGCCTGCGAGGGTGAATCGGGTGGGGTCTTCGACACCAGAAACATCGTAGCTGATGGTTTCATACCGCGCGGTGACCGCCACCGGGGTGTTGGGGATGGCGTAATTGACCAGCAGCAAAATGGACTGGTCGACCAGTTCGCTCGGCAGCATCACTTCGCCGGCGATGGTCCAGCCCTCGAAGGTGTAGCTGGCATTGAGGTCCAATACATCGCCTGTGCCAAGGTCCATGGCACCAAGGTTGACGATGCCTTCCTTCTCTTGGGTGACGTAGCCAGCCTCCAACGCGAGTCCATCAATCGGGCTGGCGTTGACCAGCAGTGCAAAGGAATTTTCCTCGGCCTCGTGCTGCAGGTCATTGAGCACGGCGCCCGTGATCGTCACCCCTTCCAAGGCTGCCGCCAAAGCCACCCCAGCGACATTGTTGCCGCTGAGGGCCGTCTGGTTGTCGAGCATCGCCCAGTTCCAGCTGTGGGACGTCTGATACAGGTCAGGCGCGTCTTCAGCCTCCCAGCCGATGGGGTTGTTGAACACCCCGCCGAGCAGGGTCAGCGGCTCGGCCAAGGTCGCGGCAAAAAACGCCTGCTCGATCTCCGCCGAATCCTGGTCAGTGGCAGGATCAAGGTACAGGTTGACGTCGACACGAACGGTCACGTTGTCGGACAGGGCGGCGGAAAAATCGACTTCGCCGTCAGCGAGAAACTTTCTTTCACTCGGGTTATCGCCTCCGGCGACGTCGGCGGCGTCATCAATCGCGGTGTAAATCACGTCGATGAAACCGCTCACGTCAGTGTCCACATCCGCGTGAACCACAGGAGCCAATGCCCCTGCAACAATCAGCGACAGCAACTTCTTCTTCATCGCGGCTCTCCTTCAAAGCAACGCAGTGGGTACGCTGCTCAGACTAAGAGAGAATGCAGGGGCAGTTATTGACCCGGGTCAACGGCAAGTGGTTCGGACCCGAATGGTCCTGTGGTCGCAGGACCTTCGCGCGCTGTCGTACGCCAACCCACTGGCTGGTAAACTGCCTCGAACCCGGCACCACAAGGCCCAAGACAATGGAATGGTACCCACTGCTACGCAGCATTCACCTGTTGACCGTCGCCATTACCGTCACTCTGTTTGCACTGCGCGCGAGTTGGATGCTGGTGACGCCGCGGTACCTTGAACTGCGATGGGTGCGTGTCTTGCCCCACGTCAATGACAGCATTTTGTTGGCCAGTGCGGTGGGGCTGTGTTTGGTGTTGCACCAATATCCGCTGGTGACCCCTTGGCTGACCGCCAAGCTGGCTGCGTTGCTCGTGTACATCGTACTTGGCAGCCTGGCGCTGCGCCGCGGCCGCACCCGCATGATTCGCGTGCTCGCGTTGCCCGGTGCAGCGGCTGCCCTGGTGTACCTGCTTTGGGTTGCGCGCGCCCACGACCCGACCCCCTGGTCGCTCGGATAGATCAAGGGCACAGCGGTCCTCCAGCGCCGGCGCAACGCCCAGCGTGGCCCGGCGGCTAGAAAGGAATGTCGTCGTCGAAGTCTTCGTACCCGCCCCCGGGTGCCGGCTGGCTCGCTGGGGGTTGGGGCTGCGGTTGGCGGGCGGCACGCGGCGCTTCGTCACTGTCATATCCACCCATGTCCGCAGCTGTGCCACCGCGCGAGTCAAGCATTTGCATGTCAGACGCGACGATCTCCGTGGTGTAGCGGTCCTGCCCGTCCTGACCTTGCCATTTGCGGGTGCGCAGCGAGCCTTCGATGTACACCTTGGCGCCCTTGCGCAGGTATTCACCAGCCACCTCGCCCAGCCGGTTCCAGAGCACGACCTGGTGCCACTCGGTGCGCTCCTGGCGCTCGCCGCTCTGGCGGTCCTTCCACGACTCTGAAGTCGCCACGCGAATGTTGGTCACGGCACTCCCGGAAGGCGTGTAGCGGGTCTCCGGGTCCGCCCCCAGGTTGCCAATTAAGATCACTTTGTTGATGCCACGCGCCATGATGTGCTCCTCGTCTGGATCAACCCGACGGCTGCTGTTGTGCAAACCACCGAACCGCTGCAGATCGACGTAATAACCACTCTGTTGAAGGGGATGCCGAGACTCAAGCCCGCGACAATGATAACCGGTCGATGACATCGCCGGCCAATCGACGTGGGTCCGCCTTCAGGAAGACGCCAGGTTCACCCGGCGCGACCGAAACTTCGTCGACCCCCTCGGTTGCAGCCAGCTGAGCCAGCAGTGCTTGAACCTGCTGCGCATCGGCGCCGGCGTCCACGGGTACCCGGTAACGGACCAGGTAGCGCGGGCGCGCCATACCCGCCGCCACAACCACCCAGCAGATGCCAAGGCCTGCCAGCAGCCCAAACAGGGGGGCATTACCGTAACGCGCCGACCAGTGTTGCAACACCGCACCACCGAGTGCCGCACCGCAAAAGGCACCCAGGAACTGGGCAGTCGCGAACAGCCCCATGGCCGCCCCTTTGGCGCTTGCCGGCGCCTGTCGGCTGACGAGTGCCGGCAGCAGCGCCTCAAGCAAGTTGAAAGCGACAAAGAAGAAGAACAGCGCGCCGACCACCCCGCGCCAGCTGCTGGAATCGACCGCAAACGCCAGCTGGCTGGCAACCAAAACCAGAATCCCACCGATCAGGACTGCTTTGTTCTTGCGCCGCGTCTCACCGAGGATGAGCGCCGGAAGCATCGTGCAAAAGGACAGCACCAAAATGGGCAAGTAGTAGTGCCAGTGCATCCCCGCACCCACCCCGAGCTGCTGCGTGAAAATCAATGGCACCGCCAGAAAGCTGGCCATCATGCTGAAATGAAGCGTGAAAACGCCGAAGTTGAGCCGCCACAGCTCGCTGTCTTTGAGCACTGCCCCAACGGGAATGCGCGATTCGGCCCCCGCGCTGGAAGCCCCCGCCTGTGGCACCAGGAATGAAAACAACAGCAGAGCCAGGCCGGCCAACGCCGCGGTGACAACGAAGACCGCCGATACGCCCAACGCGTCGGCAATCCCAGGCCCTGCAACCATGGCCGCCATAAAGGCCAAGCCGATGCTGCCGCCCACCACGGCCATTGCCTGACTGCGGCTTTCATCGCGCGTGACGTCGGCCACGAGGGCCATGATGGTGCTGGAAATCGCCCCGGCGCCCTGGAGCAGACGGATACAAACCACACCGGCCATGCTGTCAGCCACAGCCGCCAGGAGGCTTCCGAGAATGAAGACCGCCAAGCCCAGCACCACCACCGGGCGGCGCCCAATGCGGTCCGACAGCCAGCCGAGCGGGATTTGAAACAGCGCCTGGGTGAGCCCGTAGCCCCCGAGCGCCAAACCGACCATCAGCGGGGTCGCGTCCGGGTAGTCCGTCGCCGCCAGAGAAAGCACCGGCAACACGATGAACAGACCCAGCATTCGGCAGGCCAGGACCAGTGCCAATGCGCCGGTGGCGCGCCATTCCGAGATGCTCATTACAGGGTGCCACGAACCTCGTGCGGTCGACCTCGCCACCCACTGGGGCTGGAGCCACGGCGAAATCGGGTCGGCATGGTAGCACACCGCAATCGGTTTCTCGGGCCGGCCCGGCCTGCAAGGAAACAGCTCCCGGGCCTATAATGGTGGCTTTTGCCCGATGTAGGCCGATGGACAAAATTCTCGTTCGAGGGGCTCGCACCCACAACCTGCGCAACATCGATTTGGAGCTTCCGCGCGACCGCCTGATCGTAGTGACGGGTTTATCGGGATCGGGGAAGTCTTCCCTGGCCTTTGACACACTGTACGCGGAAGGGCAGCGCCGCTACGTGGAGTCCCTTTCGACCTATGCGCGGCAGTTCCTGTCCATGATGGAAAAGCCCGATGTGGACCACATCGAGGGACTTTCACCTGCGATTTCGATTGAGCAGAAGGCCACTTCCCACAACCCGCGCTCAACCGTCGGCACCATCACCGAGATCTACGACTACCTGCGGCTGCTGTTCGCGCGTGCGGGGGAGCCACGTTGCCCGCGCCATGGCGAGCCTTTGAATGCGCAGACCATCTCGCAAATGGTCGATCAAGTGATCGCCTTGCCCGAGGGCACTCGGGCCATGATGCTGGCGCCGGTGGTGCGCGGGCGCAAAGGCGAGCACCTCAACTGCCTTGAGGAACTGCGCGCCAAGGGGTTTGTGCGGGCGCGGGTTGACGGCGAGGTCTACGAACTGGACGCAGTGCCACCCCTGGAAAAGAACCGCAAGCACGACATTGACGTGGTGGTCGACCGGTTTCGCTGCCGCGCTGACCTGCGCCAGCGCCTGGCCGAATCCTTCGAGACCACTGTGGAACTGAGTGGTGGCACCGCGCTGATTCAGCGACTCGATGGCCCGGAAGAGCTGGTGTTTTCCGCGCGCTTTGCCTGTCCACAGTGCGGCTACAGCCTCAGCGAACTCGAACCTCGGATCTTTTCGTTTAACAACCCAGCCGGTGCCTGCGAAACCTGCGATGGCCTCGGGGTTCGGCAGTACTTCGACGTGTCCCGGGTGGTTCGCGAGCCCGAGCTCACACTGGCAGAGGGCGCCATACGGGGATGGGATCGGCGCAACTTCTACTACTTTCATCTGTTGACCTCGGTCGCCGAGCACTACGGGATCGACCTGGACGTGCCCTGGTGCAACCTCCCGTCAGAACAGCAGCAACGCATTCTCCAGGGCAGCGGCGACGACCTGGTCGACTTCAGTTACGCCAATGACCGCGGTGACCTGATCCGCAGGCGGCACCGGTTCGAGGGCATCATCCCCAACATGGAGCGCCGTTACCGCGAGACCGAATCGCAGATGGTGCGCGAGGAGCTGGCCCGCTACCTCAGCACCCAGGCCTGCCCAAGTTGTGACGGCACCCGCCTGCGCATCGAGGCGCGGCACGTCTACATCAGAGACCTGACACTTCCAGAGATCACTCGGCTTCCGATTGCCGAGGTGGACACCCTGTTCGCCGACCTGCAGTTGACCGGTCAGCGCGCCGCCATCGCGGAGAAGGTGCTCAAGGAAATTCGAGACCGATTGCGCTTCTTGGTCGATGTTGGCCTCAACTACCTGAGCCTCAGCCGCAGCGCCGACACGCTGTCCGGTGGCGAAGCACAGCGGATCCGCCTGGCGAGCCAGATTGGGGCGGGCTTGGTCGGTGTGATGTACATTCTGGATGAGCCTTCGATCGGCCTGCACCAACGCGACAACGACCGTTTGCTCAACACATTGTTCCACCTGCGCGACCTTGGCAATACGATTGTGGTCGTAGAGCACGACGAGGACGCGATTCGATCCGCCGACTACATTGTGGACATGGGTCCGGGGGCGGGCGTCCACGGAGGCCAGGTCGTTGCCGCTGGGCCCCTGGCCGAAGTGCTCAACACCGAGGCCTCGCTGACCGCAGATTACCTGTCAGGCCGACGCCGAATTCCAGTGCCCGAGCGCCGCACGGCGCCGGACCCAAACCAGCAACTGCGCATTCGGGGTGCGGGCGGCAACAACCTCAAGCGGATCGATGTCGAGATTCCAGCGGGTCTAATGACCTGCGTCACCGGCGTTTCAGGCTCGGGGAAATCCACGCTGATCAACGCCACGCTCTACCCGGAGGCGGCGCAACGCCTGAATGGCGCCAGTCCGACAGACTCTGCCCCCTGCGATGGGATTGATGGCCTTGAGCACTTCGACAAGGTGATCGACATCGACCA
>DHQM01000151.1:0-2505 GCA_002408105.1 Gammaproteobacteria bacterium UBA5338
CCAGGTCGTGTGCGCCAGGTGCTGTCGCGCCCCACTGTGGGCGAGGTCTACGCGTACCGGGCCGCAGTCGATGCCGCCATGGAGCCGCTGTTGGAGCGTGCCGAAACGGACGCAGACCTCGCGTTTGTGGTGGGCCTTGGGCTCAATCATGAGCAACAACACCAGGAACTGCTGCTGACCGATTTGAAATACAGCTTCTCGCGCAATCCGCTTTTTCCGGTATACGGCGGTGATGGGACCGATTTAAGCGCTGTACGCTCGCGGATGGCCTGGCGCGAGGTGGAAGGGGGCATGCGCTGGATTGGTGCGTCCAGTGCTGGTTTCTCTTTCGACAACGAACGGCCAAGGCACCGGCACTGGCTGGAGCCCTTTCGCATCGCCGACCGCTTGGTAACCAACGGAGAATACGAGGAGTTCATCGCTGACGGCGGGTATACCCGGGCGGACCTTTGGTTGTCCGATGGCTGGACCGAGGTTCGGCGCAGCGGTTGGGGGGCGCCAGCGTACTGGCATCAGATCGATGGCAGCTGGCACCACTATACCCTGGGGGGGCTGCGCCCCGTTGATGCCGGCTTGCCGGTCACCCATGTCAGCTACTACGAGGCTGAGGCATTTGCCCGCTGGCGCGGAAAGCGCCTGCCGAGCGAGCAGGAGTGGGAGGCGGCGGCCGGCGAAGCCAGGGGGTCCTCGACCTGGCTGGAGTCGGGCGCATACCATCCACGCGCCGCCGCTGGGCGGGATCAGCTCCTTGGTGATTGCTGGGAATGGACCTGTAGTGCCTACTTGCCGTACCCGGGGTATCGGCCCTTTAATGCCGAACTCGGCGAATACAATGGCAAGTTCATGTGCAACCAGATGGTGTTGCGCGGTGGATCTTGCGCCTCCCCGGCGGGCCACGTCCGCACCGCCTACCGAAATTTTTTCTACCCTCGCGACCGCTGGCAATTCACTGGGATTCGACTGGCCCAAGACGGTTGAACCAAGCAGATCTGTCTACAGGAAATGAGCGTTTGAATCCCACCAACATTGGTTTTGACGACCTTTCTCCCCCACCAGTGGACCTGCGGGCGGAGGTATTGGCGGGGCTGCGCCAGACGCCCAAACGCCTGCCTCCGAAACTGTTCTATGACCAACGCGGTTCGGCGCTGTTCGATGCGATTACCCGCTTGCCCGAGTACTATCCCACCCGCTGCGAGCTGGCGATTCTGCGCGAGCGCAGGGATGAGATTCTTGCCCGCCTCGGGCGGCACGGAGTGTTGATCGAGTACGGCAGTGGCAGCAGCGAGAAGATTCGCTTGCTGCTCGAGACCCTGAGGCCCGCGTTGTACATGCCTCTGGACATTTCCCGCGAGCACCTGCTGCAGGCCTGCGCGGCGCTTGCTAAGGACCACCCATGGCTCAGGATCCATGCTGTCGCCGTCGACTACAGCAGCCCCTGGCGGTTTCCGGCCATTGAATCGCGAGCCCGGCGGATTGGTTTTTTCCCGGGCTCAAGCATCGGCAACTTCGAGCCGGAGGCTGCGCGCCGGTTTCTCGCGGCTGAACGGGCCACCCTGGGACCGGATGGGGGACTCCTGTTGGGGGTGGACCTCAAAAAAGACCCCCAAGTGCTCCACACAGCGTACAACGACAGCGATGGCATCACTGCGGCCTTCAACCGCAACATCCTCGAGCACATCAACCGTGCACTTGATGCGTCGATCGACCCCCAGGCGTTCGAGCACCGGGCGTTTTACAATGAGCCCCTAGGCCGCATCGAGATGCACCTGGTAAGCCTTCTGGACCAGTCCCTCGAAGTGGCCGGCGAGACCCTGTCCATTGCGGCGCAAGAATCCATTCACACCGAAAATTCGTACAAGTACAGCAAGAGCGACTTGGTGGCACTGGCCAGTGGGGCAGGCTTTGATGTGCAGGATTGGTGGACCGATGACCGGGGCTACTTCGCTCTGGCTTACCTAGAAGTGGCCCAAAGTGCGCCCACTCAGGTCACAACCTGAGCGGTAGCACCACACCGTCTGCCCCGACCGCCAGTGCACGGCAGAGGTTGGCATAGGGGGCGGCGGGCTTTTCGCGCGACAAGCGCTGTCGCTGGGCCGGGTCGCGGGCTTCGGCCAGGCGCCCCAGGCGCGCCACCCAGAGCACCGCCGCGGCCAGGGCCCGGACCTGGTCCCAATGGCGCACTTCGGCAGCTCGGAACGGGCGTACCCGGGCGTACCCGTGTAGCACTTCGGTGGCTGTTGCGGTGTGCTTGCAGGCATTGACAAGCACCGCGAGGTCATAGAGCCAGAGGCCTCGGTGTGCCTGCGCCCAGTCCAGAATCCCGGTCAGACGGTCACCTTCAAACAGCAGGTTATCGAAAAAAAGATCGCCATGGATGGGTCCGGACGGCCAGCTGTCGCTGGCGAGCCATTCGTTGGCGGCGCCGGCCAGCCGCTCCACCAGATCCAGGTCGGACTCAGGAAGGCCCAAGGTGCGGGCCTCGTGGCCGAGTGCAGCGACCGGTGC
>DHQM01000151.1:2775-5477 GCA_002408105.1 Gammaproteobacteria bacterium UBA5338
CGCGCACGAGCCACTGCGGCCCCGAGGGCACTGGCTTGCGGGGGCGTCATCGGGTCGGGGCTTGTGCCCGCCAGGCCCCGCAGCAGGAGCACTGGCTTGCCGTCGAGCAGCGGCAGGTTCTCGGTGCACCGAGTCGGTGGCGCTGCCACTGGAAACCCGGCATCGGCGAGCCGGTCCAGCAGGCCGATCAGGAACGCCATGGCGCCAACCGGAGTTCGCTCCAGCACGCTGAGGTACCAACGGCTCCCATCGGCGAGTTCCAGTCGGTAGGTGCTGTTTTCGATGCCCTCGGTGATGGCTTGCAGCCGCACCACCGGCGGCAGGCCGAGGGGGGCCACTAGGGTCTGAGCCTGGTCCTGGTCGAGCCAGGTGTAGACGCTCATCGCAGGACCCCGGGGCTACCAGCGCAACAGTTCCCAGCTCGGAATGAGCTCGTCGGCGTTGTCCGCACGGTGAAAGCTCTTTCCATCCGGGGTAACCAGAAAGTACGGTTTGCCATTCTTCGGAATCACCTTGATGGCGTAGGTGAAGCCATTGACCTGGTACTCGTGAATGGTGCGCTCTTCGCCCTCATGGATGATGACTTCGGGAGGCTGGGCGCGGGCCCCCGGGCTGCCCCCCAGGGACAGCGCGGTGAGAAGGAGCAGAAACGGAGTGGTCCGGCCGAATCGAAGCATGGTGAATTCCACCTGAGGGTGAGCAATTGGTTGAAGCAGTCGGTATTGTATCGGCGCACTCCGTTCCACCCAATCGACGAGGCCTCCTGCCATGAGCGCTGCCGCTGACCCTTCACCTCAACCGCTGGTGCTGGTGGATGGCTCATCCTACTTGTTTCGAGCATTCCATGCGCTTCCGCCGCTGACCGCGCCCGATGGGCACCCGACAGGTGCGATCAAGGGGGTGGTCAGCATGTTGCGTCGGCTGCAATCCGACCACCCCGATGCGGAACTGCTCGTGGTGTTCGACGCGCCCGGCAAAACCTTTCGGGACGAACTGTTCGAGCAGTACAAGGCCCAGCGAACTGCCATGCCCGATGAACTGCGGGTCCAGGTCGAGCCCTTGTACGAAGTCATCCGCGCGATGGGGCTTGCGCTTCTGATTGTCCCTGGGGTTGAAGCGGACGACGTCATCGGCACCTTGGCCACTCAGGCGTCAGCGCAAGGGCGGGACACTTTGATCTCGACCGGTGACAAGGACATGGCCCAGTTGGTTGACGCACGGGTGCGGTTGGTGAACACCATGACCGACACCCAGCTGGACCCGGCCGGTGTTGAAGCCAAATTTGGCGTGCCGCCGGAGCGCATCATCGACTACCTGGCCCTGGTGGGCGACACCAGCGACAACATTCCGGGTGTTCCCAAGGTCGGGCCCAAGACGGCGGCGAAGTGGCTGCAGACCCATGGTGACCTTGATGCCCTGGTTGACCATGCGGCCGAGATACCCGGCAAGGTGGGGGAAAGCCTGCGCGCCCACCTCGACCAGTTGGCGCTATCGAGGCAACTGGCCACCATTCGCGTGGATCTCGACCTGGACGACCTGGTCGACCATGCCAAGGCCGCTTCCCCCGAACCCGAGCGGCTGCTCGAACTGTTCGACCGCTTCGGATTCAAGGCGTGGAGCGACGAGCTCGACGTACCCAGCACCGCGGACCCTGCGGTGTCCTACACCACCGTGCTGGACCTTCAGGACCTGCGCAGCTGGGTGCAGCGGTTGCAAAACGCCGGGGCCTTTGCATTTGACACTGAAACCACGAGCCTCGACTACATGCAGGCCGAACTGGTTGGCCTGTCCTTTGCGATCGAGCCCGGGGAAGCCGCTTATGTGCCCTGTGGGCACCGCTACCTGGGTGCTCCCGAACAAATTCCCTTGAGTGAGGTGTTGGCGCAGCTGCGGCCTGTGTTGGAGTCGGATTCTGTCGCCAAGGTGGGCCAGAACCTCAAGTACGATGCCAATGTGCTGGCCCGCTACGCAGTGGCCCTACGGGGAATTCGGGATGACACCATGTTGGAGTCCTATGTGCTCAACAGCACGGCCGTGCGCCACGACATGGACAGCCTCGCGCGCCATTACCTCGGACACCGCTGCATTGCGTTCAGCGACGTGGCTGGGAAAGGCGCGTCGGCGCGCAGCTTCGATCAGGTCGAGGTTGCCGCTGCCGCCAACTACGCTGCGGAGGATGCCGACATTTGCCTCCGGCTCCATCACCGGCTCGCCCCCAAGCTGGCCGAGGTGCCGACCCTCGAGCGCCTGTACCGGGAAACCGAGGTTCCGCTGGTGCCGGTGCTGTCGGCCATGGAGCGCAATGGGGTGCTGGTGGATGCGCACCTCCTGTCGGCGCAGAGCGGTGAACTCAGTGAACGTTTGCACACGCTCGAGGCCGAGGCCGAGGCTCTGGCGGGGCGGCCTTTCAACCTCGGATCACCCAAACAATTGCAGGAAATTCTGTTCACTGAGCAGGGGCTGCCGGTGCTGCGCAAGACACCCAAAGGACAACCCTCGACCGCGGACCCGGTGCTGCAGGAATTGGCGCTCGACTTTCCCCTGCCGAAGGTCATCATCGAGCACCGGAGCCTGGCCAAGCTGAAGTCGACCTACACGGATCGGTTGCCCGAGCGCATCGATCCGGACACCGGGCGGGTGCACACGTCCTACCACCAGGCGGTCACCGCCACAGGGCGGCTCAGCAGTTCGGACCCGAACCT
>DHQM01000151.1:5706-5828 GCA_002408105.1 Gammaproteobacteria bacterium UBA5338
CAGAACATCCCCGTGCGCACTGAAGAGGGGCGCCGAATCCGGCAGGCGTTCGTGGCCCCGGCGGGATACCAGCTGTTGGCGGCGGACTATTCGCAAATTGAACTGCGGATCATGGCGCACCT
>DHQM01000190.1:0-3544 GCA_002408105.1 Gammaproteobacteria bacterium UBA5338
GCTGTCCACAATCAGCGAGCGCACCGCATCGCTCACGTCGAGGGTCACTACTGAAGCGGTGCCCGGAGCGCCGTCAATGCGCACATCATCGCCCGGGGCGGGCACCACAGCGCCACTCCAATTGGCTGCCAGGCTCCAGTTGCCCGCGCCCCCAAGCCAGGTGACCGAGGCGGCTTGTAGTGGGCCGGAACTGGTTGCAAGTACCGCTGCCGCGGTCAATGCGGTCAAGCGCAGGATTGCACTTGGGCGAGACGGGTTGCCGTTGGTCATGGTTGGGTACCTTGCCGCGTGTTGCCCGGTGAATGGGGCCAGGCCAGTTTGTGCCTGTGGAAAGCAAATTTCTTGCCGGCAACCGTATACGCGAATAAATGCATATAAAACATAAAGATATGGGTTTTGATGTGTCTGGTCGGTGGGTGGCGGTTGCACGACTGTAAAGTAATTCGACAGTGGTGGGCGCCGCTAAACACGACTGGACGGTGGTCGAACGCCGCAGACCGCCGCGTCACTTCGACTGTTTCGAGCTGGAACGGGTTGGCTGGGCGGACCCAGGCCCTAGAGTCAGTGCTTGGCCCGACCCAGGAAGGGGCCAGGGCTAAGGCTCTGCACGGTTTTCCAGCAGTTCCCAGCGGGCGTAGGCGGTCGCCAACTCCGCTTCCACAGTTCGCAGGCGCTCTGAGGTCGAGGCCACCGCGTCCGGCTCCCGTTGATAAATTGTGGGATCTGCGAGTTGGGTCGCCAATGCGGTCTGCTCGGCTTCAAGAGCCTCGATGCGCTCGGGCAGCTGGTTGCGCTCACGCTCCTCGTTGAAGGTCAGCTTGGTCGTGCGTTGGCGCTGCGGTGTCTGCATCTTCGACCGGGGGCTCGGTGAATCGGCCTTGCTCCTGGAGGTCGGGGGTGTGTCTGCGCGCTGTTCCAGGTAGTCGTCGTAGCCACCCACGTATTCGCGCACCCGGCCGCCGCCCTCGAAAGCAATGGTGCTGGTGACCACTGCGTTGAGAAAGTCCCGGTCGTGGCTAACCAGCAGCAAGGTGCCGGGGTAGTCCACCAGCAGCTCTTCGAGCAGTTCAAGGGTTTCGATGTCCAGGTCGTTGGTTGGCTCGTCCATTACCAGAAGGTTGCTGGGTTTGGCGAACAGCTGGGCCAGCAGCAATCGGTTGCGTTCGCCTCCGGACAGTTTGGCAATTGAGGTTCGGGACTGCTGGGGCGTAAAGAGAAAGTCCTGCAGGTAGCTGATGATGTGACGTTCGCCGTGGGTGGTTTGAATGCTTTGTCGGCCTTGCCCCACTGTATCGACGGGTGTCAGGCTTTGATCGAGCCCGGCTCGCAGTTGGTCAAAATAGGCCACATTGAGCTGGGTGCCTTGGCGTACGTTGCCTGTTTCCGGTGGGGTTTCTCCCAGCAGGATGCGAATCAAAGTGGTTTTCCCGCAACCGTTTGGCCCGATGATGCCGACTTTGTCACCGCGCTGGATGGTGGTGGAGAAGCTGGTGAACAACGGTTCGTCGCGGACGCGAAACGAGATGTCCTTGGCTTCTATCACCAGTTTTCCCGAAGCGGACCCCATGTCCAGCCGGAGATTGGCGTTGCCGCTGCGTTGACGGCGCTCAGCGCGCTCGCGGCGCATGGCTTCGAGGGCTCGCACCCGCCCCTCGTTGCGGGTGCGTCGTGCTTTGACGCCCTGGCGAATCCAGCGCTCCTCTTCTGCGAGCTTTCTGTCGAACTCGGCGTTGGCGCGTTGTTCGGCGGCAATGGCGTGGTCGCGGCGGGCCAGGAAGTCGTCCAATCCACCAGGGAATGTCAAGAGCGCGCCACGGTCCAGTTCCGCGCAGCCGGTTGCCAGTCGGCGCAAGAAGCGCCGGTCATGGGAGATCAGTACCATCGCGGTGCTGGGTGGGAGCAACCCAATGCGCTGTTCCAGCCACTCGATTTGCGTGATGTCGAGGTGATTGGTCGGCTCGTCGAGTAGCAGGAGGTTCGGGTTTCCTGCCAGGGCGCGGGCGAGCATGACCCGGCGCTTCCATCCGCCGGACAGTCGGTCGAAATCTGCGCCAGGTTCCAACTCCAGGCGGTCCATCACCGCTTCGATTTGATGCAGCTGAGTCCAGCCGTCTGCCATGTCGATTCGGTTTTGCAGCACGTCCAGTTGTTCCGTGGTTGCTTCGTTCTGGTCGAGCTTGGCCGAGCGAAGAAAGGCAGCGAGGTCGGTTCCCAGCGGGCCGAGCCCCCCGAGTACAACCGATTGAACGTCCTGACCCAGGGTTGCGGGGACCTCTTGCACCAGGCGACTGGCGCGCACTCCGTCGCTGCGCATGATTCGACCGCCATCGGGGTCGAGTTCACCTGCAAGGAGCTTCAACAGCGTTGACTTTCCGGCGCCGTTGCGCCCGAGCAGGGCAACGCGGTCACCCGGCTCGAGCACCCAGTCGATGCCATCGAGTATGGGGGCCCCGCCGAAACTCAGCGAGACCTGAAGCAGCTGGATCAACATGGGTGCCTCGCGGTACCGAAGGTCGGGATGCAGGTTTGGCCGACGGGATGGGTTAGGGTTCCGAGCTTGATGTGGGCCGGCTGGCGCCTATTGTGCGAGTGAATTCGTCGGTGGAGTTGACTCGCGGATAGGGGCTGTCTGGCACCGGAACGCCCAAAAAATTGCACAGCGGCGCCCAGCCATCTGCTGCCCTGAACCGCAGCAGCCGGTCGGCCGGCAGTCCTTCGATGACTGCTTGTCGATGCGCTTTGTACACGGCGATCGCGTGCGCTTCGTCAAGGTGTCGTCCATCGAACGTGCGTTCAAGAATCAGCTCGCGCGCCATGCTGCCCTGTGCACTGTTTCCATCCGGCGCAGTGTCCAGCAATTGAAAGATGGTTTCGGAGGCGCTTTTGAACCAGGTTTTGGGGTCGCGCTCGCTGAGGATGACTTTGGCATCCGGGTAGCGTTCGGCCAGGGGGCTCCAGAACGCGCAGAGTGGCCAGTCCACCCCGCTGCGGTATCCGTCCAGCAGAGCGTCCCAGTCGACCGGATTGCCGCGTGTCGCCTGTTGCCAGACAGGCGCATGTTCGGGGTGTTGGATGACTTCGACCATGTGGTAACACGGGCCGAACCCGAGCGTTTCCAACGCCATTTTTAGTGACAGGGTGCCTGTGCGGCCAAAGCCTGCGCCAATGACTTGTAATGCCATGGGTGCTCCTTGAAGATGGCGCCACGCGCGCCGATAACAGCGTGTCAGTGTAGCGCCACGGCCTGGCCGCTTCCATTGAGGGGTGATCGACCGTGGTCTCAGCAGCCGAGTCGGCTGAATGTGGTTGTGGGGGTCGCGGTGGATGCGTCGTTTTGGGAGCAACGGTGGCGGCGAGGTGAGACGGGCTTTCACCTGGAGCAGGTGAACCCGCTGTTGCCGAGGTACTGGCCGGTGCTTGGGCTGGCGCCTGGCAGCAGCGTTCTGGTGCCACTGTGTGGCAAAAGTCTGGATCTGATTTGGCTGCGTGACCGGGGCCATTCGGTGGTGGGCATCGAGTTGAGTCGCCAGGCTGTAGAGGCTTT
>DHQM01000190.1:3820-18440 GCA_002408105.1 Gammaproteobacteria bacterium UBA5338
CGCCAGGCTGTAGAGGCTTTCGCGGCCGAGCACGGCGAGGGGTTCAAAATGGAATCTCGCGGTGCGGTGTCGCGGTACCGGGTCGCTGGCGTCACCATCCTTCAGGGTGACCTGTTTGATGTGGACCGCGAAGCCGTTGGTGACATCCATGGTCTCTACGACCGTGGCGCATTGGTTGCGTTGCCGAAGGAAATGCGCCAGGGCTATGTTAACGCCCTGGCTGTCCTGGCGCCGCGCGCGACCTGTTTACTCGTGACCGTGGAGTACGATCAGACGCAGATGGCCGGACCGCCGTTTTCGGTGAGCGAACCGGAGGTGCGTGCGCTCTATGGTCCGGACCTCGATGTGGAGGTGCTGGCACGGGAAGAGGTCATTGACCAGGAACCGAGGTTCCGTGCTCGAGGTCTGGACTCGATGCGCCAGTGCGTCTACCGGATTGGCCGAGGGCTGAATCAAAGCGCCTAGCGGCGCAGCAACCCCCCGCCGGGCAATTCGTTCTGGCCTGGAACAATTAGGGATGACGCCTGCTCCCGCCGCATTTTTTCGATCTCTTTCATGGTGTCTTCCACCGCTTGCTGGGCGTGTTCAGCAAAGCCATCGCATGCTTCGGCCAGGGTTGCTGCCGGTATCTGGAAATCGATTGGAAGCGCTCCCATCGGGGTCATGACCTGCGCCTGCCCCTGATAGATGGGCGGCCTACTGTCGTCGGGCTCACCCAGGGCAGTCACCGGGGTCAGCCTGCGAATGACGCCGATTCGACTGTCAGTAAAGGTCTCTTCTCGGTACAGCGAGTCGCTGTCCATGCGCATTTGGGTGTTGCTTTTGGGGTCTTGCATTGACAGGGTCCTCCAGCCGGGTGTGCGCACCAAGATGACGCACGCGGGGCCTCCAACCAGGGTGCACCCGTTGAGTTTTCATCGAATTGCAGTAAGGTGCGGCTTCCACCGCTGACGTCCGCGAGCCTATCATGTTTGACCCCAACACGCCTGTCGCAGGCCGACCTGTGTTGGTGGAGCGCTGCATCCGCCTGGTGTTTTGGCTCGCTGTGGCCGTGGTGGTCTTTTTCGCGCTGGCGCCGGGCGGCCCAGCCGTCTCCGCTTCGATGCACGACAAGGTTCAGCATGTGGTCGCCTTTGCAGGGCTCGGCGCCCTGGCGACCTGGTCGCGGGCGCTGCCGTCCATGTGGCTCGGACTGGCTTTTCTGGTGGCACTCGGCGGCGCAATCGAGCTGTTGCAGGGGGTTACCCCGGAGCGAACGCCCTCTTGGTCTGACTTCGCTGCGGACCTGGTGGGACTGGCTCTGGCGTATCCTATTGCGCGCCTTGGCGTTTGGGGGTGGGCATTGGTTCGGAGAACAGCATGACGCGGTTGACGGATGAGGACTTCCTGCAGGTCATACGCACGACCCCACTGGTGTCGATCGACTTGCTGCTGCACTGCGGGGGGGATGTGTTGCTCGGCAAGCGCAGCAATGAGCCAGCCCGGGGATTCTGGTTCGTGCCCGGTGGCCGCATTCTGAAAGGCGAGCGATTGGCCATGGCTTTTGGTCGCCTCTGTGAGGACGAACTGGGCCTCGGGCTCGATTTCTCTCATGCACGTCTGCACGGGGTGTATGAGCACTTTTACGAAACCAACAACTTTGGTGAGGAGGGCCTCACCACCCACTACGTGGTACTGGCCTATGTCCTGACCCTGGAGGAGAAGCCGGACATCCGTGCCGATAGCCAACACCGGGAGCTCGCGTGGTTTGCCAGGGATAAGGTGGGGCGCATTGCCCACGTGCATCCCTACACGCAGGCCTATTTCATGCATGCAAGCTGAGCGCCGGCAATACCCACGCCCGATCTTCGACCGCCTGTGTCGGTGAGGCGATCGAATCTCCTTTAGGGGGCACAGCATGCAGATGATTCAATCTTGGGTGAACACCTTGAATGGCGTCGTGTGGGGACCACCGATGCTGGTGTTGATTCTTGGCACCGGTTTGTACCTGATGGTGCTGATTCGCTTCTTACCCTGGCGCAGGCTTGCCACCGGCTTCCGTTTGCTCTGGCGGGGGCGCCACAGCGCCCAGGAAGGGGACATTACGCCATTCAATGCGCTGATGACGGCGCTGTCAGCAACCATTGGCACCGGAAACATCGCCGGGGTCGCAACCGCAATTGTGCTCGGGGGCCCGGGGGCACTCTTTTGGATGTGGTGCACGGCATTGGTGGGCATGGCGACCAAGTACGCCGAGGCTGTGCTGGCCGTGCATTTTCGGGAGGTCGATGCAAAGGGTGACCATGTGGGTGGCCCGATGTACTACATTCGCAATGGAATGGGTGCCAACTGGGCATGGCTAGGCGCCGCTTTTGCGGTGTTTGGTGCCTGTGCGGGGTTCGGCATCGGCAACATGGTGCAATCCAACTCGGTGGCGGACGTCTTGGCTGCGAGTTTCAGTGTACCCCCGTGGCTGACCGGTGCTGTCATGGCGACGCTGGTTGCGCTGGTTTTGCTGGGCGGGGTTCGCTGGATCGCTCAGGTGGCAGGTCGCCTGGTGCCGGCGATGACGGTGCTGTACGTGCTTGGGGCACTCACTGTACTCGCGCTCAATGTCGGTGAGATTCCTGCAGCCTTTGAGTTGGTGTTCGTGCACGCGTTCACGCCCATCGCCGCAACCGGAGGCTTCGCCGGCGCGGCCGTTTGGGCCGCGATTCGTTTTGGTGTCGCACGCGGGGTGTTTTCCAATGAAGCAGGGCTGGGTAGTGCGCCCATTGCGCATGCAGCGGCGCGTCAAAATGATCCTGTGGATCAGGGCATGATCGCGATGCTTGGCACCTTCATCGATACCATTGTCGTGTGTTCGTTGACCGGGCTGGTCATCCTGACGACCGGTGTCTGGACTGGCACGGAGAATGGTGCGTCCCTGTCTGCAGCTGCATTCGGATCGGCGTTGCCCTTTGGCGGGGAATTGGTCGCGGTCTGTTTGGCCCTGTTTGCCCTCACCACCACGCTCGGTTGGAGCTTCTACGGCGAGAAATGCGTTGAGTACCTGTTTGGTTTGGGCGCCGTTGCGCCATTTCGTGTTGCATGGGTGGGCGCGATCCTGCTTGGGTCAACACTGAAGCTGAACTTTGTTTGGCTGGTGGCAGACACCCTCAATGCGCTGATGGCACTGCCGAACCTGATCGCGCTGCTGGTTCTGAGCCCATTGGTGTGGCGGCTGACGCGAGCGAAGAATCTAGGTGGAGATTGAGGAGCATCTGTGCGTTTGGCAACACCCGAAACAGGACCGGATTGGCATGTAATCCCGCGATTCAAGAGCCGACCCTTAGGCTGGCCATGCCTGTTGGCATCCATGCTGTGGGTACTTCTCGTGGAAGTGGGGCATGGGCGTGAGATGCCGAACCATGCCGTGATTCTGCAATATCACCATGTGAACGCAGACACCCCAGCGTCGACCAGCGTCACCCCCGAGCAATTCCGTGAACACCTGGAGGCGATTGAAGCAGGAGGCCACCCGGTGCTTTCATTGACGGACGTCGCCGAAGCCCTGAATCAAGGAACTGAGCTCCCCGATCGGACCGTTGTCATTACCTTTGACGACGGCTACCGGTCGGTGTACGAAGCTGCCTTTCCCCTGCTGCGCGAGCGGGGTTGGCCCTTCACGGTGTTTGTGCACACCGAGCCGCTCGATTACCGCAACCCGCTGTTTGTGAGCTGGGACCAGTTGCGAGAAATGGCAGCGGCTGGGGCGACGGTTGCGAACCACACCCGAACCCACGCCCATCTGCTGCGCAGAGAGGCCGGTGAAGCGAAAGACGACTGGGCCGACCGGGTTCGGGGTGAAATCAGAGATGCCCAGCAGCGCATCGAACAGGAGCTCGGACCGAGTCCTGCGTACCTCGCGTACCCGTACGGTGAATACTCCCCCGAGGTGGAACGCATCGTGGCTGCGCTTGGGTTTTTGGGTTTTGGCCAGCACTCTGGGGCCTGGGGGTCCAACGAGTCGAGCACCAGCATCCCGCGCTACCCGGCTTCCGGGGTCTATGCGGATGTCCAGGCGTTGCGGACCAAGCTGGCGTCCTTGCCGTTGCCGGTGCTGGAGCACAGGCCGGAAGGGGGGCTGGTTGAGCACACCGAGCACGCGCCGGACCTGGAGTTGGACGTGGCGCCAGGCGCCTACCGCGCCGATCAGTTTGCCTGCTACGCCAGTGGCCAGGGCCCAGTGGCCGCTGAATGGCGGCCCAACGAAGGCGGTGGTGGCATACTCCGGGTTCGGCCGCACTCGGGGTTGCCGGTGGGGCGCAGCCGCTACAACTGCACTGCGCCGCACCGCAGTGAACCCCGTTACTATTGGTACTCGTTTCCTTGGTATCGCAAGACCGCTGATGGCGGTTGGGTCCCCGACTGACGCGAAGTTAGCCGGCTGGTGTGGCGAAGGACTCCGCGGTCACTTCGTCGAGGTTGTTGAAGCGGATCATCGACTGGAGTTCATCGATGTACGCCTCGCCGCGGGCCGAGTAGCGTTCGAGCCCCTCCGACAACGCGCTGCCCGAAGGTGTTTCGCCGTACGTGCGCAGTTCCGCGCGGATGTCCCGCAGTTCCTGGTACATGGGGTGGCTGTTGAGGTTCTTAATGTAGGCGCGCACCGAACCATAGGGGTCGTCGAATGCGGCCACTTCGTATTTTTTGCCCTTGGGTCGCCCTTCAGGTACGAGGCCGCAGCCGGGCTCGAAACACCACTGACCGAAATAGTTGTTGCCCTCCACCGCGAAGCGTGAGGTGCCCCAGGCCGACTCGTTGGCGCTTTGTGATAGCGCAAGGGACAGTGGAATCACGTCCACACGTTTCAGCAGGCGGGTCACGTAGGCGCCCTCTCCCGCTTCATCCAGTGCGATCGGAACCCGGTAGTCTTTGCCCAGGTTCTCAACCCAGGTGCGGTCGGCTTCGTGGAGAGTGGCGCCGTTGTTGATCTGCGCCAAGAGTGTTTTCAGCCGTTGGCGCACGCCGAGAATTCGCTGGTTTTCCTGTTCAACCAAGGGTGCCAGAAAACCGAAAAACCGGTCCTTCTTCGCTTGGACGCTGACCTTGGCGTCGGCCGGGAAGGGCCGTGGCAACTCGGCCAAAATTGCAGCGACCCGGTCTGCGTCGCTTTCCACCTGCCCGGGCGGTTCAGGGGTGGCGGTGGCCGGGGCGTTGTCCTGCGGTCGGGAGGCGAGCAGTGCCACCAGGCCCGCGACGCCGACCGCGCCGACCACCAGCCAAGTCCGTTGACTGATCATGGGGCTAGGCTCCTTGTTGGGTCTTGTTGGATTCCGGTTGCCACAGGGTGCGGCGGCGCACGTAGGTTTCTCGACACAGCTGGATGTCAGCCAAATACTGCGGCAGCTCTTCCAACCTCAAGGCCTGGGGGCCGTCCACCAATGCCTCGATGGGCCGCGGGTGGACGTCAACCAGTACCATGTTGGCCCCCGCGATCACCCCCTGTGCGGTGGCATGCACCAGGTCGAGCAGCCCATCCGGATCAGCGTCCCGGATGCCCACAGAATGCGACGGGTCGATGCAAACCGGCATGCGCGTCAAGCGTTTGACCACCGGAATCTGCGCGAAGTCCACTTGGTTTCGGTGCGGCGCGCCGAATCCGCTCTTCATGCCGCGAAGACAAAAGACGACCTTGGAATTGCCCTCCGAGGCGAGGTATTCGGCCGCATTAAGCGACTCATTGAGGCTGATGCCAAACCCACGTTTGAGCAGTGCCGGGTAGGTGTCTTGGCGGCCAATGGCTTTAAGCAGCTCAAAGTTCTGGGTGTTGCGTGTACCGATTTGCAACATGACCCCGGTCGGGCGTCCCAGACGGTCAAGGCACTGGTCGATTTCCTCAATGTGGGACTCGTGGGTGACTTCCATGGCGATGACCTGGATGCCGTGCTTGCCCGCAAGCTCAAAGACGTAAGGCAGGCACTTGGCACCATGGCCTTGGAAGGAATACGGGCTGGTGCGGGGTTTGTACGCCCCCATGCGCGTGCACTTGAGATCGGCAGCTGCGAGCGCTGCGAGTGTCTGGTCGACGTGCTTCGGGTTGTCCACGGCGCAAAGGCCTGCGAATACGTGGAAGTCGTCCTGCGAAAACCGCAAGCCGTTGTACTCAAATCCGGTGGCGCGCTGGTTGTCCCTGTGGCGGCCTAAAATGCGGTAGTCGTCGCTGATGCGAATGACCCGCTCGACAGCGGCGAGGGCCGCGATTTCTTCTGCATCGAGGCTTGAAGTGTCGCCGATGAGATAAATTTCGGTCAGGGTCTGCTGCGTTCCGACCACCTGGTGGACCCGGCGGTCAACCCCGCTCAGGCGATCGAGAAAGGCAATGGCGTCCCGGTAGTCGTCGCTTTCCGGTGTGGCTTCAGGGTGCAAAATCAACAACATGGGTGTGCCACCGATTGAGACTTCGCGGGGATTGTACGGTCTGGAGGTCAGTCCCGCCATCGGCGGGTGAGCCCACCGTAACTGTCCACCCGCCGATCACGCAGAAAGGGCCAGGTGCGCCGCACCGCCTCGCTGCGGCGCAAGTCGACTGTGACTCGGGCGCTGGTTGGTTCGTCATCGGCGTCCCACAGCGCTTCTCCCTGGGGGCCACACACAAAGCTGTGACCCCAAAACCGGGCTCCGCCGGTGGCGCCGCTGGGGTCGTGCTCGTGGCCACAGCGGTTGACCGCGACCAACGGTAGGCCGTTGGCGATTGCGTGGCCCCGCTGGACGGTTTTCCAGGCATCGAGCTGACGTTGCTGTTCGGCGGGGGTGTCGGCGGGGTCGAATCCGATTGCGGTGGGATACAGGAGCAGGTCGGCGCCACCAAGACTCATGAGTCGCGCAGCTTCGGGATACCATTGGTCCCAACAAACCATGACCCCGAGCGCTCCGGCGCTGGTGCGGATCGGCTCGTAGGGGGATGAGTCAACGTCTCCGGGGGTGAAGTAGTACTTTTCGTAGTAGCCCGGGTCATCCGGGATGTGCATCTTTCGATAGCGCCCGGCAATGCTGCCGTCGCGCTCAAAGACCACGGCCGTGTTGTGGTACACCCCCGGTGCTCGGCGCTCGAACAGGGAGCTCACGAGCACCACCTGGTGGGACGCAGCCAGTGCGGCAAGGCGTTCGGTGGTCGGCCCTGGGATCGGTTCGGCCAGGTCGAAGGCATCGGGATTTTCGGTGACACAAAAGTACGGGTGGTTGTGCAGTTCCGGCAGCACCACGAGGTCCACCGGCCCGGCACTGAGTTCAAGTCCGAGCAGCCGTTCGAAGGACTCCAGGTTTGAGTCCCGTGTGGGCGCGATTTTCGCCTGCACGGCGAGCAGATGGATGGCGGCGGGGGGGGGCTGGGTCGGCATGGGTGCGGCGGCTCGGAGTCGGATTTCGGGGCGATCAGAGTGCACTCAGGGCAATGAAGCCCGTGACGCTCATGGTGAGGGTGTACGGCAGCGCCATCCACACCATGCGGCCGTACGAGAGGCGGATCAAGGGGGCCAGGGCCGAGGTCAGTAAGAAAAGGAAAGCAGCCTGGCCGTTGGGCGTCGCCACACTGGGGATGTTGGTGCCAGTATTGATGGCCACTGCCAGCGTATCGAACAGCTCCCGGCTGATCTCTCCGGCGAGCAGCGCCCGCTTGACCTCACCGATGTAAATGGTTGCCACGAACACGTTGTCGCTGATCGCCGAAAGCAGTCCGTTGGCCACGTACAGCATGCGCGGCTGCAGGGTCGGGTCCATTGCCAGCACGTAGTCGATGAAGGGCTCAAACAGGTGCTGGTCGTGAATTACGGCAACGACCGCAAAGAACACGATCAGTAGCGCGGTAAATGGCAGCGATTCCTCGAACGCGGGCCCGATGCGGGATTCCTCCGTGATGCCGGTTGCTGAGGTGACCAGAACGATCACCATGAGGCCGATGAGGCCGACCTCGGCGACATGAAACACGAGGCCGAGGATGAGCACGATGCCCATCAGACCTTGAACCCAGATGGCGTGCCACTGGCGGGGCGTGCGGGCGGCGTTTTGATCAATGTCATACGCGCTCAGCACCTCCCGGATGCGTGGTGGCATGGTCTCGCCGTAGCCAAATTTGTGGGTTCGCTCCAACAGGTAGCAGGTGGCGAGGCCGACGGCGAGAACCGGCATGGAGACCGGAGACACCCGGAGTAAAAACTCGGCAAAGCTCCAGTCCGCTGCATGGGCAATGAGCAGGTTCTGCGGCTCGCCCACGAGGGTGCAGACCCCACCCAAGGCAGTGCCCACGGCGCCATGCATCATCAGGCTGCGCAGAAACGCACGGAACTGCTCGAGGTTGGCGCGTTCGTTTTGCGCCACTTTGGTGTCATCCAGGTGGTTGTGTTCGTGGTGAGAGGATTTTCCCGACGCCACCCTGTGATAAATCGCGTAGAAACCTGACGACACCGTGATGATGACCGCAGTGACCGTGAGGGCATCCAGGAACGCCGAAAGTACCGCCCCAGAAAGACAAAATAGCAGCGACAGCAGGGCCTTTGAGCGCACCCCGAGCAGCAGTCGTGTAAAGCAGAACAACAGCAGGTCTTTTAGGAAGTAGATGGCCGCGACCATGAACATCAGCAGCAGAATGACCGGGAAGTTGTGCAGGATCTCGTCGTATACCCGTTCTGGGGAGGTCATGCCGATCGCCACCGCCTCCACGGCCAAAAGCCCACCGGGTTGGAGCGGATAGCATTTGAGGGCCATGGCCAGCGTGAAAATGAATTCTCCGATCAAGGCCCAGCCGGCGACGGTGTGGCCAATCTCCGGGAGCTGGATCAGCACCGGGTTAATCGCGAGAAACAGCAGAATGGTCCACTTGTACCAGAGCGGAGAATGGCCAAGAAACGAGTTGAGGGTGCGGTCAAAAAACGCTTTCATGGGTGTCAGGTCCCGGCGGCTGTGCAAGACGGTTGCTCCCAGGTTGGGGGCTAGGCTGTGAGAGTGGTCTTTCCAGGTGGGGCGCGGATCGCGCTGGTCAAACCGGCCGGGGCATGGGCCACGGCGGGCTCGTCGTGGCCGGGGCATGGGTTTGACATTTGCAGTCCAGGTTCGGACTTCGCTGCGGATGGGGGGGGCGGTTCGTCTTGGTCGCCCGGGGCCGGATCGCTGTTGAAGGGGTCTGCAGCCGTTTCCTGGGAGGTGGGGTCTGTGTCGGTTGCTTCGTTGCCCACAGTGGTCAGCAGGGGGGTGGTACTGAGAAACACGGCGAGCAGCAGCCCCATCCACCGCGATTGGGACCAGGGCACGCGATTGATGGACTGACGAACCCTGCGACTGCCTGCCGGGTCTCGGGCCGGGGGGGGTGCGGTGGTCGGCGCGTCGGCGGCGGGCAAAATCTTGGCTCGATCGAGTGGTCGTGGGGCGCGAATTCTACCACGCCGGGGTACTGGCTCCAGACACGGCCCGCTGCCGCGATCAAGTGGTGCTGAGCGGGCTGTACAACTGCATGGTGGCGCAGTGCAGGCTACCCCCGTGCTCCACCAAGGGCAGTGCTGGCACCATCACCACCTGGCGCTCCGGAAAACACCCCTGAAGCGCGCGCATGGCGGCGCGATCGGCGGTTGCATTGGCGTAACCTGGGCATAGTACTGCTCCGTTGACCAGTACGTAGTTGACATAGCTCAGTGGCATCGCCTGGCCCAATGCGCCCGACATTGGGGGCGCGACCTCGAGCGGTACCAAGCGGTAGGGGCGCCCATCCCGGCCACGCAGCCCGAGCAACTGGCTGTGCAGGAGTTCGAGCTTGGTATAGTCCGGATGCCCAGGGTCTGAACAGGCAGCAAACACGATCGTTTCGGAACCGGCGAACCGAGCCAGCACGTCGATGTGCCCGTCGGTGTCATCGCCTTCCAGGTCCGGCACGTCGAGCCACAAAATGCGTTCGATGCCCAGCCATTTTTTTAGCTCGGATTCCACCCACCCGGGGGCGCGGCCTGGGTTGCGGCTGTGGTGTAGCAGGCTGTGGCGGTTGGCGAGCAGTGTGCCGGCCCCATCGGTTTCCAGGTTGCCGCCCTCCAACTCGAGTTGCGGGTGGGCGAGGGGCGTGGTGGCAAATACCCCGCCCGCGTGCAATCGGGCGGTGAGTCGGTTGTCCAGCTCCGCCGGGTACTTTCCGCCCCATCCGTTGAATTCAAAGTCCAGCAGCTGCCAGTGATCTGACTGGCGCACGCTGATCGGGCCATGGTCCCGCACCCAGATGTCGTTGGTGGGCATGGACGCGAGGTGAAGGTGCTCAGCAGGCACCTGCGCGGCGACCAGGCAGTGCCGGATGCGTGGCAATTGGAGGGCATCGGAGCAGTTGATCAGCAGGTCCTGGCGCCGCCCCGCTTCTGCAGCCAGGGCGAAGAGGCTGTCTTCTACTGCGGAGAGATTGCGTGCGCAGTCCGTTTGGCTGTGGGGCCAACTGAGTTGGAGGGCGGATTGCGGTTCCCATTCTGCGGGGAATCTGGTGGTCAAGGTGGCGGTTCGGCTGTACGGCGGTGTCGGGAAAGTGCCTGCATTATGCCAGAGTCTGGGGTGCGGGCTTCAGGTTGTGTCCGAGTCGCGGTCGAGCTGAGCGCGGCGCCACTCGGCTTGCCGGCGCATGACATACCGCGCGATGAACTGGCGCTCCTGGTCACGAATGCGAACGAACTCGACGCCGACCCCATGGTGGCCTGCGCCGTTCGTGGTGCATTGGACCACCTTGCCGAACAGCAGGATGCCGACATAACTCGGGAACAGCGTCAATTTGAGCGCCAGCAAGGTGCCCACGGGGAAGGGCGTCGAGTGCTCGAAGGAAAGCCCGCCTTCGCTCAGGGTGACCTCATGCGTGGGGCTGCTCTCGGTCTCGCCCGACTGCGCTGCCAGGGTTCTTGCCAAGAGGGACAGCTTGCGCTCGACGCCCGCGAGGTAGGTGGCCAGGGCGCGGCTTTCCTCCGCGATCTGGCGCAGTGCCGCCGCGCAGTCCTGGTCAATGTGCGTGAATTCATGGATCAGATGAAACGCAAGCCCGGTGGCGAAGGGGTACTGGGGTGGGTCGCTGAACACATCGGTGTTGGCAACCACTTTGAACTCCAATGCGACCGCATCGCGGATACGAAAGAACTCGCGCCGCTCAATGGCATCGGGTGACTGGTCAGTGTTCGCCATGGAGTTAAGTCTAGCAACTTGTGCGAGGCCCTCGACAACCCGTTGTGGCACAATGGCCGAATGCCCGCGCCGTTCTCCTTCTTTATTGGTCTTCGCTATACGCGGGCGAAAAGGCGTGACCACTTCATTTCTTTTATTTCTTTGGTGTCCGTGCTCGGACTTGCCCTCGGCGTTACCGTGATGATCGTGGTGCTGTCGGTCATGAATGGCTTCCATAAAGAGCTGCGGGACCGAATTCTCGGCATGGTCCCGCATGCTCAGTTGTACTCGTCGGAGGGTCCCATTTCGGACTGGCAACCCCTGGCCGAGCGACTGCAGGCCCATCCTCAGGTGCTCGGCACCGCCCCTTTTGTTCAGGGCGAGGGAATGTTGGCGAACGCTGGGCATGTGCAAGGGGTGTTGTTCTATGGTGTCTTGCCGGAACGTGAGCCTCAGGTGTCGATCGTGGCGGACCACATGGTTTCGGGGAGCCTCGAGGCGCTCCAGCCCGGCGAGTTTGGCATTGTGCTGGGCGATCTGCTGGCCGCCCTGCTGCGGGTGGACATCGGCGACCGGGTGACTTTGGTCGTGCCTGAGGCGAGCGTTACACCCGCCGGCATCTATCCGCGATTGAAGCGCTTTCGCGTGGTCGGTCTGTTCAGTCTCCGGGCCGAGTTGGATGCCTCTTTGGCCCTCATGCACATTGAGGATGCGGCGCTGCTGGCGCGCATCCCGGGTCAGGTGCAGGGGGTGCGGGTGCAGGTGGACGACCTGTTCGCCATGCCGCAGTTGGGCTGGCAACTGGCATCGCAGTTGCCGGGAAACTACCAGGTCCGCGACTGGACTCGCAGCCACGGCAACCTGTTTCAGGCCACCCAGCTCGAAAAGCGCATGCTGGGCCTGTTGCTGCTGATGATTGTGGCGGTGGCCGCGTTCAATATTGTGTCGTCTCTGGTGATGCTGGTGGTGGACAAGCAAAGCGACATCGCCATTCTCCGCACCCTTGGAGCGACTCCGCGTCAGATCACGGGCATTTTCATGGTCCAGGGCTCGGTGATCGGTGTCGTCGGAACCGCCATTGGCGTGGCCTGCGGTTGCGCCGTGGCGCTGACCATCAGTGACCTGGTGAGCGCATTCGAGGCGTTGACGGGTCGGCGCGTTCTCAGCTCGGACGTGTACTTCATCGACTACTTTCCTTCCCAGCTCATGTTGGGGGATGTTGCAACTGTGGCCGTTGCGGCTTTGGTGATGAGCTTTGTTGCCACCCTCTATCCCGCGCGGCGGGCGGCGCGCATCGAACCGGCAGATGCATTGCGGTATGAGTGAACCCGTTCTCCGCGCCCGAGGCTTGCGGCGCAGCTACCGCCAAGGTCCCGAGGAGCTCCAGGTCCTCCAGGGGATCGATCTTGACCTGTTTCCAGGAGAGCGCGTCGCGATCATTGGAAGTTCGGGCTCGGGCAAGACCACCCTCCTGCACCTGCTTGGGGGATTGGATCAGGCGGATTCGGGTGAGGTGGAGATCGGTGGGGTGGGTTTGGCGGCGCTGAACGAATCAGACCGCTGCCGGATGCGCAATCAGGACCTCGGCTTCGTCTATCAGTTTCACCATTTGCTGGCTGAGTTCACCGCGCTGGAAAATGTGATGATGCCGAAGCTGATCCGTGGCAATGCCGATGGCGAGGGTCGCGCCGCGGCGAGTGCTGTGCTGGAGGCGGTGGGTCTTGGAAGCCGCCTGGACCACAAGCCCGCGGAGCTGTCAGGTGGAGAGCGTCAGCGGGTTGCTATCGCCCGGGCGCTGGTCTGCAACCCAGCGGTGGTGCTGATGGATGAACCCACCGGCAACCTCGACATCGACACCGCACTGGAAATTCGGGCGCTGATGCGCTCGCTCAGCGAAACCCGGACCACCGCCTTTGTTGTCATCACCCACGATGTGGCATTCGCCGGCGACATGGATCGGGTTTTTCGCCTGGACCACGGGGTGCTGCACGTCGTTCATGGCGGTGCGGACGCTGCTGCCAGCGCCGCACAGCCATCAGACGCCACAGCCAGCGAACGATAAAGTAGGCCGATGTTGATGCCAGCACGCTGGTGGTCATGCAGCCCACCAGCAGGGGCTGCCAAATCTGGCTGAGGGTGCTTTGCATCCAGCCCCATGACAGGTCAAATGTGATCGGCAGGGCGGGCACCGCGAGAATCCAGCAGCCGAGCCGATACATTGCATAGAAAACCGCCGGCATGGTGAGTGGATTGGTCACCCACACAAGCGCCAGGGCGACCGCCAGGTTGCAGCCCCACCAAATACAGAGCACCGTCGCCAGCAGCATCTGACTTGGAACTGGCAAAAATGCACAAAACAAGCCGATCGCACAGGCCGAAGACACCGACCGGCGGTTCAGGTGCCACAGGTTGGGTTCGTGCAACAGGCGGTCAAACACCCGCATGCCCCGCCGTGCTTTCACGTGCTCCGGATGCGGCAGGTGGCGTTTGATAAAGTCTTTAGGCATGACCGGGCATTGAAGCGGGTATCCATGAACCTGCCATGACGCAGGTTGTGGCCCGGTGGTTGCGCGCGCCACCTGGCACCCGGCCCAGGCGTTTTCGATCAAAGAGAAGCGTGCCGTCAGGGACGACGGAGCAATGGCGCATTGGTTCCTCGGTTTTTGCTTGGGTGTGGTGGTGGCCGCCTGGTTGCCCGCATTGCCCGGTCCAGGCGCCCTCGCCATGGTGCTTGCGGCACTGTTGGCGGTCGGCGGCGCAGCCAAATGGTGTGGTGCGTTTCCTGTCGACTCGCTCAAGTATAGGTGTTGGGCTCTGGCACTGGCCGCCCTCGGTGGCCTCGGCTTCGGAGTCGCTGCGGGCACTCACCGGCTGGCAGCTGAGCTTCCCAGTGAACTGGAAGGCCATGACCTGTGGGTGCAGGGTATTGTGGCGAACCTGGTGAGCGAACAAAAGGGTGGCGCGCGATCCGTGGCCCGGTTCGAGTTTGAAGTGGAGTGGACCGCCCTGGATGTTGACGGGCTCAACCGCACGGCTCCACGCCTCAAGCGCTTGCGACTGAGTTGGTACGGCGCGCCCCAAGTCCAGCCAGGGCAGCGGATTCGGCTCCGGGTGCGCCTCAAGCGCCCCCACGGCCTGCTCAACCCGGCGGGATTCGATTACCACAGCTGGCTGTTTCAGCAAGGCATCGGGGCCACGGGCTATGTGCGTGGCGAGTCTCAGCCGCACCGCACCCGAGCGCCCCTGTGGGCGGTGCCAGTGGCCCGGGTGCGTGCCGGTGTGGATGCCCAGCTGGCGCAGGTCTGGTCGCAACTCGACCAGGGTCCGGCGCTGCGCGGATTGGTGTTGGGAGCACGAGACCAGATGCCCCCCGCCCTTTGGTCGCTCTTTGCCGCCACCGGCACCGTGCACCTGATGGTCATTTCCGGGCTGCACATTGGTCTTGTGGCGGCGTTCGGCTTCGGCATCGGGCGGTGGGGCGCCTGGCTGC
>DHQM01000190.1:18584-20131 GCA_002408105.1 Gammaproteobacteria bacterium UBA5338
CGGTGGGGCGCCTGGCTGCTCGGACGCCTCCGTGTGCCCCTTGCGCCGCTTCGGGCCGCAGTGCTTAGCGCGTGGACGCTCGCCACGGGATATGCGCTGATGGCCGGGTTTTCGTTGCCGGTGCAGCGCGCCTGGATCGTGGTGAGTCTCTGGACGCTCAGCCGCACCCTGGGACGCGCCATCAGCCCGTGGCGCACTTGGCTGCTTGCCTTGACACTGGTGCTGGTGGTGGATCCCCTGGCCCCAGCGACCGCAGGGTTCTGGCTGTCGTTCGGGGCGGTGAGTGTGCTGCTGTTGGCCTTTGCTGGGCGCCGGCGCTCGCCCTGGCGTCTGCCGGACTGGGTGCGTGCCCAGGGCGTTCTGTTTGTGTCGGTCGGCGCGCTCCTGGTGTTCTGGCAGCTGCCTCTTTCCTGGCTGGCGCCGCTGGCAAATCTGGTGTTGGTGCCTGTGTTTGGCGTGGTGCTGGTGCCCACCCTGCTGGTTGCCACCGCGTTGACGCTGGCCGGGGTGCCTGGGGCTGATCTCTTCTGGCAGTTGGCCAATGGGGTGTTCGGTGCCTGCCGGTGGTTTCTTGAGGCGCTGGCAAAGCTGCCCGTGCCTGAGGCAATCCCGGCCAATGCCGGGCCCTGGATGGCTGCAGCGCTGGCGTTGGTTGCGCCACTGCTGATGCTGCCGCGCCTTGGCGCGCTTCGCTTGGCGCCGGCTCTGCTGTTGGCAGTGCTCTGGTGGCTGCCCCTTGAGCGGCGCGAGGACGAGCGGCGGTTGACAGTGTTCGATGTCGGCCAGGGGCTCGCGGTGCTGTTCGAGGCCGAGGGTCGCGTACTTTTGTACGATGCGGGGGCCAGGTATTCATCGGGGTTCAACACTGGCGCGGCAGCGGTGGTTCCCTGGTTGCGTCAACGTGGCATCCAGGCACTTGATGTGCTCGTCATTAGCCACGGCGATCTGGACCACAGCGGTGGCGCCGAGGCAATCAGCGTGTATGCTCCCGTCCGTTCACTATGGATTGGGGGCGTCGAGCTGAAGGGGCTTGGCGTTGACGCGAACCAGGTGGTTCCTTGCCGATCCGGGGCGCACTGGCGGTGGGGCGAAGTCAGCTTTCAGGTGTTGCATCCGGCGCTCCCGGATCCACGCCAAGGCAACAACAGCTCGTGTGTATTGCGAATCCGCACGCCGGAACTCAGCATTCTTCTGCCAGGGGACATTGATCGGGTGCGCGAGGCTGCGCTCACCAAACGCTGGCCAGATTTGGGCAAGGTCGATATTCTTCTCGCCCCCCACCACGGCAGCGCGTCCTCGTCGAGCGGTGCATTGCTTGATTGGGCCCAGCCGCGTTGGGTGCTGGTCTCCGCCGGGTACCGCAACCGTTTTGGTCATCCGGCCGACAGCGTGTTAGAACGCTACGCCGACCGCGGGATTCGGTGGCACCTGACCGCTCGCAGCGGGGCGATTGGCTACCATTGGAAACGGGGGCAGCGGGAGCCGCGCATTTCCGAGGAGCGGGTGCGGCGCCGACGCTACTGGTTTGGACCGCGCCATCGCCGATT
>DHQM01000050.1 GCA_002408105.1 Gammaproteobacteria bacterium UBA5338
CCAATTTCTCTGGATCGTCCGTGACGAACAATTCGACCGTCCCTGCGCCTGCGAGCGCTGGGGATTGCCCGGCTGTTCTGCCCAACCCAACCCTGGAACCGATCAAATCTCCATTGAGACAACCGCTATGCGCATCCTGAAGACTCTTTCCGCCCTGCTGTTCCTGACCCCTGTATTGGCATGGGGCTGGGGTGACACGCTCACAGCCAACGGCAATTACCCGGACGCCAACGGTATCCGCTGCTACTCCGGTAAAGGGAGAGCAGAGGTGTTTGATGGTGGCAGTGGTTATGACTCTGGGGTGGTGACGCTTCAGTTCCGAAACGCTAACGGGGACTGGAAGAACGCCTGTCCCACTTCAACGGATTGTCAATGGTCCTCCGGGGATTCCGGTGCGGTTCCGTTTGACATGGGTGCTGATGCCCGAGTGAGGTTCAATCTCGCATCGGTCGCCAGTGCTTCTGACATCGACGCAGGCATTGTCTGTGCAAGCAATTAAGCAATAAGCAGGAGACTCGAAATGACCGATATTCTGACCTCTATCCGAGGACGGCGGCTGGGGCTGGGTGAGAATGATGAACTGGTGGTGAATGGCCGTGCGGTGGCACTCGCCCCTGGCCACACTCACTGGAAGGCCGGAAGCGCCAATGGTGCAACCGTAGTAGCCGAGGAAATGGGCGATGGCTGCATCCACACTACGCTTCTGACCCTGACCAACACGCCCCTGTCTGTGGTATCTGTTACCACGGGTAACGGCGTGGGCGGCTTCAAGCTGTACACCTTCCCCGAAGGCTACATCCACGTGCTCGGGAGTTACGCCGAGATCAGCCTGTCCATCGCGACCGCGAAGCAGGCGGACTTCACGGACGGTACGCCTGAAGGCGACATCGGTATCGGGTCTCTGCTCCCTGCCAACGCTGACGCGCTGGGCACGGATGCGACGGACGACGATATAATGACCGCCGCTGCGTTCACCATGTCGTCTTATGCGGCAGCCAACGTAAAACTCAAGGCCGATGCCGCAACATTGATTCTGAATGGATCAAGCACCGCTGAGGATGTAAACTTAAACATTCTTGTGGACGCTGCCGATATTGACGATGGCGTCACCACTGAAATTCTTGCGAGCGGTGTTGTCGTTGTGAGGTGGCTCTACGCCGGCGATCTGTAATGTCCACGAAGCCTGAGTATGACGAAGGGGCTCGGCTTTACCAGTCTGGGCTGTCTTGTGCGGAATGCGCCAGGCAACTTGGCCTGAATAGGACCCTTCTTCACCAGGCTCTTACCAATCGAGGCGTCATACGAGCAAAACCCACCCTCAGAGAAAGATTTGAGGACAAGTGGGAAGTGGTCACAGAAAGCGGGTGCTGGCTGTGGGTGGCTCGCCTCAATAAACACGGGTATGGCACGTTCCAGATAGGTTGTCGGTCGTGCCTTGCTCATCGTGTTTCATTCGAGATTTATCGCTCCCCCATTCCAGAGGGGATGGAGATTTTGCACAAGTGCGATGTTCGAGCGTGCGTCAACCCGCAACACCTATATGTCGGGACGCAGTTCGAGAATATGCGCGACCGATCAGAGCGTAGCTCGTGGGAGCAAGCGAAGGGATCTCAGAGTGTTAGGTCGAAATTGACCGAGGAAGATGTTTTGGAGATCCGCAGAATGTCGTCTGCAGGACGCTCCTACGCAGAACTTTCTGAAAGGTTTGGGATTTGTAAGAGCAATGTGGCAACTATTGTGCGCAGAGAGACTTGGCGGCATGTTTAGTTCCTCCATGGCTCAAGGTTCCCGCAATGCACAATCAACCTGGGGACGTAAATCTGTTCATGTGGGTAGCCCTGATTCTAGGGCTATTCGGATGGCCCATGATCTTCCTGGGCATCGACTGGATACAGAGATACCGTCTCAGGCGCAGGGTGCGACGTGAGTACGAAGAAAGAAACAGCGGGCGGTTCTAATGGAAGACCTCCGCACTTCAGCACTCCTAAGGAAATGCAGGAGAAGATAGACGCTTACTTCGTCAGCACAGATAGAGTCACTATGGCTGGTCTGTGCAACTTCCTTGGCATTACCAAACAGACGCTATCTGATTACCACCAACGCGAAGGATTTTCGGACCTAGTAAAAGCCGCGAGGCAGCGGGTAGAGGCGCAAGTCGAAGAACTGCTGCTGTACGAGAAGGCGGGCGCTGGGGCCATCTTCTGGCTGAAGAACCACGGCGGCTACGTTGACCGCACCGAGCACACGGGCGAGAACGGTGGCCCCCTTCAGATCATTCTGGACACGAACGACCAAACCCTATTGTGAAACTGACTGCCAAGCAGGAGCGGGCCAATCATGTGCTCGGCTCCGATGCTACGCATTGCATGTTGTATGGGGGTTCACGGTCGGGGAAGACGTTTGCGCTTGTGCGGGCGCTGATTGTTCGGGCGCTGGCGCATGAGAGCAGACACGCGATCCTGCGGTATAGGTTCAACCACCTGAAAGCCTCGGTGATCTATGACACATTCCCCAAGGTGGTGGAGCTGTGCTGGCCGGGGCTTGAGTACAAGTTGGACAAATCGGACTGGTTCGCGAAGTTCCCGAACGGGTCTGAGGTGTGGTTCGGGGGTCTGGACGACAAGGACCGGACGGAAAAGATTCTGGGGTCCGAGTTCGCGACGATCTACTTAAACGAGTGTTCTCAGATCCCGTGGGCCTCACGGAAGATGGCGATTACCCGTCTTGCCCAGAAGACGAATCTCAGGCTCAAGGCGTACTACGACTGCAACCCGCCGTCGATGGCGCACTGGACCTATCAGGTATTCATCGAGGGTAAGAACCCGGACACCCGGCAAGCGCTGCCTGATCCGCTGAACTACGCCTGCCTGCTGATGAACCCGCAGGACAACCTGGAGAATCTTGGCCCGGGGTACTTGAAGGAACTGGAGGCGTTGAGCCCGAAGGAGCGGCAGCGGTTCCTGCTGGGGCAATTCGGCGATGTCACTGAGGGCGCGCTGTGGACGCTGGAGCTGATCGAGCAGCAGCGGTGCAGCGAGTTGCCCGAGATGAAGCGGGTGGTGGTGGCGGTTGATCCCTCGGGCTGTTCCGGCCCTGAGGATGAGCGATCCGATGAGATTGGCATTGTGGTCTGCGGGCTGGGCTCAGACGGGCTTGGATACGTGCTGGAGGACGTGTCAGGGAAGATGGACCCGAACGGCTGGGGAGCGGCTGTGGTCTCGGCCTACGACCGCTGGGGCGCTGACAGGGTGATCGGCGAGGACAACTTTGGCGGTGCGATGGTTGAGCATGTGATCCGTGCGCACCGGGCCGATATTCCCTACAAGAGCGTGAAAGCCTCCCGCGGGAAATGGGTCAGGGCTGAGCCGATTGCGGCGCTGTTCGAGCGGCAGAAGGTCAAGGTGGGCGGGAACTTCCCGGTCTTGGAGGAGCAGATGTGCGCCATGAGCCAGGG
This sequence comes from Gammaproteobacteria bacterium UBA5338, assembly GCA_002408105.1. Lineage (GTDB taxonomy): Bacteria > Pseudomonadota > Gammaproteobacteria > Pseudomonadales > UBA5862 > UBA5862. Next base: position 3,455 of record DHQM01000050.1, read on the forward strand.
TGGCTATCAGGGCACGAAGTCTCCAGACCGGCTCGATGCGATGGTCTGGGGCCTGACTGACATATTCCCGATTGTAACGGCAGAGCGGCGTGTGGGTCCGTTCCCGAGGGTGAACATGGGCCGCGTGGCGG
>DHQM01000033.1:0-882 GCA_002408105.1 Gammaproteobacteria bacterium UBA5338
AAGGGTGTTCTGTACCAAGGTGCCATCTCGCCGGCTCGGTGGCTGCGCCCGCCCTACGGCAGCAGACTTTCTGACATACTCAACCGCGTTGTCTCGCGCATGTCGTAGGTGCCTGCAGGCCTCTAGCGCATCCAAAGCCGCTGCCTGGCGGTGACAACCTTGGGGGTGTCACCGTAAGATAAGCTGCTTTTCTGTGCGGTTCGGACTTCCTGTTTGTGTCTGGTTTGCGGTGGGCGGAAGCGAAACAGCCTTCTGCTCGAACTTCTCTTGTTGAACCCCTTGCGGGGTACCTGCTGCTTCTGACGGTCTTTGCGGGCGTGGTCAGCGTGGTTTGGTGGGCCGATGCGGCAGTGGTTGCAGGGGTTGCGGTCTGGTCGGCCGCAGCGCTGCTGTGGAAGGGTACCGGCCTTCGCACCCGGCGCAATGCGGTGTTGCTCTGTGCGGTGGGTGCGATCACGGTGTCGCTGGCCTGGGGGCTGGGCGTGCCGGTGCCGTGGCGGGATCTCGTGATCACCAACGCCGCATTGATCGGACTCCTGGCGGCGGTCACCTTCCTGAGTTTGGTTGCACGACCCGACACGGACCTCGAAGAACTGCCCAAGGGCGATAGGGCGATCGCGTCGACACTGGCCACCGTCCACCTGTTTGGCGCTGTGATCAACATGTCAGCCATGTTCATCGTGGCGGACCAAATCCAGCAACGGAACCGATTGACCCCGGTGCAGATGGCCGCGATCGCTCGGGCATTCGCCACAGCCATCACTTGGTCACCTTTTTTCGCGGCAATGGGGATGGCGCTGACCTATGCGCCCGGTGCTGATTTGCGGACACTGGTCGGATTCGGACTGCCCGTCGCTATGGCGGGGGTGCTGTACACCCATT
>DHQM01000033.1:1103-1698 GCA_002408105.1 Gammaproteobacteria bacterium UBA5338
CGGCCTTTCCTGCCTACTCTGTGGTTTCGATCGTGACGGCAACGGCGCCAGTAGCGGGCGTATTGGCGCTACTCATTCGGCATCGCCAGAGCGGCGCCCCCATCCTGCGCCGGCACGTGACACATCGGCTGCCACAGATGCGGGGAGAGCTGCTGCTGTTTGTTGCTGCAGGCGTGTTGTCGGTGGGTCTGCGCGCATTGATCGAGGCCTCACCCATCGGGCTGCCCATTGACCGGTTCGGCGCGAACGAGGCCTGTGTGCTGCTGGTCGTGATGGTGGCCCTGTCCGGCCTTGGCATCCATCCGATCGTTAACGTCGCCTGCTTCGGCAGCCTGTTGGCGCCACTCGGTGCAGACCCCGGGCTGCTTGGTCTGACCTTTCTTACCAGCTGGGGGCTGGGCGTGGTGATCAATCCACTTTCTGGGGTGAACCTGTCGATGCGTGCCCGCTATCGAACCGGTCGCCTTACTCTGGTGGCATTGAATTTCCGCTACCTGCTCGTGATGTTGCTGACAACCATGGCGGTGTTGCAAGGGTACGGACTGTGGTGGTTGGCTCCTCAGTGAGGCATGCATGTATCTGCGGTATTGGCGCA
>DHQM01000033.1:1930-10203 GCA_002408105.1 Gammaproteobacteria bacterium UBA5338
ACGACATGTATCTGCGGTATTGGCGCACTGCACCAGCCATTGGGCCACCCCCTCAGCCAACCAACGGCATCCGCCTCGCAGGGAAGTGAGGAACCCAACGTGTCCGCCATGCTGCGAAATGGCTAGGGTGATTTGCTCTGATAGCTGGTGCGGCTTCGGCAGAGCCGCGACTGGCACCAAAGGGTCATCGGCTGCCTGAATTACAAGTGTGGGGCGGCGAATGGCATCCGTGTATCCGATTGCACTGGCTTGGCTGTAGTAGTCCTCGGCACTGGAAAACCCGAACAGCGGCGCGGTGACTGCGGCGTCGAAATCGTGAAAGGTGCGGACTCGGCGCAATGAACCAAGCGCGTTCATGCGGTCCCACTCGATGGGATCCAGTGCTTGCATCGCCGCTTTTTTCGATTCGAAGGCGGTCACCAGCCCAGAAACCAAGTGTGCCCGGTAGGCTCGACCGATGCCGTGGTTGATCACACGCGCCGCGTGGGAGAGGTCAAAGGGTACCGAAACCGCCGCGGCTCCCGCCACTGGGCATTGCTCGCCTTGCTCTCCAAGCCATTTGAGCAGCAGGTTTCCACCCAGAGAATAACCGGCGGCCACCCAACGCAGTTGTCGGTACGCGGGCGGGAGCGCTGCAAACAGCATGTCAAGGTCTTCGGTGACTCCGGAATGGTAACTCTTGGCCAAGCGATTGATTTCCCCACTGCAGCCACGCAGGTTCAGCGCGGCGCTCGCAACACCCTGCTCACCAAGTGCCAGTTGAAGGCTGCGCACATAGTGTGAATGGGAGCTTCCCCCGAGCCCATGGATGATGAGAGCGGCGGTTTGTTTTGGCACTCCGTACCAGTCGAGATCAAGAAAATCACCATCCGGCAGCTCAACCCGTTCGCGACGTCGCTTGATGATTGGACCCAGGTTTTGAAACACTGGTGTCAGGGTTTGCACATGTCGGTTTCTGAGCCACCATGGCGGCTTGAATGGCTGCGGAATGCTCATGGGTGCGCGGTGCTCGGTAAAAACTCGGTCTTAACGGTCAGCGGGCTGCCTGTTTTGGACGCTGACGGAACCATTTTCCTCCTTGCGACTCCAATGCAGCCGGGCGCTATACAAGGGCCCGCTACGTTACCATGGTGTAAGGAGTTGAGTGTGAGAAGCCTGAAACAGAAAACCATTCCTGTATTGGCGGTTTCCATGGCGGTGTCGGCAGCCCCTGCACTGCGTGCGGAAGCACCGAGCGGGTTGGGCCTAGGGGCCATGGTGGGTGAGCCCACGGGTTTGACCGCCAAATGGTGGCTGGACAATGACGCTGCCATCGACGTCGGTGCTGCCTGGGCGCTCTCAGACGATGATGAATTTCAATTGCACGTCGACTACCTGGTGCACCGCCATGATTGGGTTTCGATCCCTGATTTGCAGGCGTATACGCCGGTGTATTTCGGGGTTGGCGCTCGGGTCAAGTTCGAAGAAGACGACCGCGGAAAAGATGACGACGATGTGGTGGGCATTCGCTTCCCGGTTGGCATCGCACTCAGACCGCATGACACCCCACTGGAGTTTTTCGCCGAACTGGTCCCGATTGTGGATGTGGCGCCTGACTCCGAGTTCGACCTCAACGCCGCAGTCGGCGGCCGGTATTATTTCGGGAAGTAGTCGTTGCCTTGGGTGGGGTGTTTGTGGCGGGACACTGCCCCTTGCACCTGAAGGCCCAACGAGGGGTGCTGCAAGGCGCCCCTTTTTATTGCGGACCTTGACGAAGCCGGTCAACGCATGGGCTGCCCTTCAACCCCCACATACAGCGGCAACGGAAAGTGCTCCCGGATCTGCATGATTCGGTGCCCGGAATGGCGAATCACGTAGGTTCGGTGCACCCAGGGGCCTTTGTCGTCTGCATTGAGGGCAGAGTGGGTGATCTGCACGCTGGACCCCATCGTGAGAATTTCTCGGCAGGTCTCCAGGCCATCTCCACGCAGTAACTCGCCGATTCCCAATTGCCTGGCAAGCAAGGCGTTTTTTAAGGCCACCGGGATGCTGTCGACGGCCAAGTACGAGGAGGCGAGGGCGTAGCTGCGACCACTGGTGCGTCCGGTCAGGCGCACGTCGCGCAGCCAGAGTGGTGCGCCGGGCTGCACGCCGAGCACATCAATGACGTCGGCAGGCTGTTCGGTGGGTTCAAGCACCCGCTGCCATGCCACCTGCACCCGGACGGGCTCCCAGAAATAGGCTTCAAGGGTTTTGGTGACCGTACCGTCTGTGACCAGCAGAACGCGGAGTATTGGCGGTAGGGTAGGGAAGTCGATGCCAGCGAACCGATCATCGGCCTTGGTGCCCTGTGGCAAAAACCCCTGGGTGTTGAACAGCGACATGGTCAAGTCAGTCATCGAACCCCGGGACTCGCACTGTATCACCGTTTGTTGCAGCCGGCGGGCCCTGCTCGGGAGGTGAGGCGCGGCCACGGATGGCGTGGTCACCAATGCGCAAGGATTCGATCTCCATCCGATACTGGCTGCCGTCCCGCTCCTTGTAGTCGATTTTCACTGGCATATGGAAGTGCTCCACGGCCATCCAGATGCGCGTTTCACGGGTTCCGCTGGTGTCGGTGCGCAGCAGTTGCAAGGCATCGAGCCAACCGATGGCTGTCCGCAGCCAGGTGCGATTGATTCGCTCGAACCGATACTCCCGCAGTCGATCCCGCCGTGCGACGGTGTACGCCAACTGGAGGGGCTGACCTTGGCTCTGATCGCTGCAAGCGAGGTCCATCTGCAGTTGCAGCTGCTGGGTGAGTGGGTCATGGAGCGCAGAGTCCCCATCCAGTCTGTGGCGTTCATCGCGGTAGATGGCCGTTACTTGGTGGTTGTCGGCAGCGAACTGGAGTTGATGGTCGTGCCGGCGGCTGTTGCGGTCGTAGCTATAGGTTGATGGCCGCAGGTGACCGCTGTGGTCGACGCGAAACTCTGACACCTCGGTCATGGAGCGCCACAACACGCGGCCGCGGGTTTCGAGGCGGTAGCCTTGGTCAGTTCGAGAGAGGGATTGGGTGGTTGCCAGGCGAAGGCCTGCAAGGCGGCTGGTGTACTCGGCCTGGTAGGGAACCAGGTCTGCTAGAAAGGCGGTGCGACAGGCTTCGGTGGGTTGGTCGACTGGTGCGCTTGTCTGAGCCTGTACCGATGTCCACGCGATACTGAGCGCGACGACGCCGATGGCGCGCGCTGCGACAAGGCGGGCGCGGGATGAGAGCCAGAGGCTGGGCGAGAAAACCCTGGGGAGAAAGCCGCTCCAAGGCATGCGCGAACAGGCCATCATCCGGGGCTTTGGAGCACCGATGGCTGCAGAAAAGCAGGCCGGGTCGGAGCGCCGCGCCCGCCTGTCGCCAAGTCAGCGAGGGTAACCCGTTCCAACGCCTCGGCCACAATGGCATTGATGCCGGGCCAACGGTCGGAAAGCCCACAACGGTTGGCGATTTCGCACTGCCCCAGGGGGTCACAGCAGTCGGTGAGGGCGAGGTTCCCTTCGATTGCCGCGACAGCCTCGCGCAACGTGATGGCTTCGGGGGGGCGAGCGATTTCGTAGCCGCCGTTCGGGCCGCGCTTGGAGACCACCAAGCCGGCATCGGCGAGGTACCGCATGACTTTGCGCACCGTGGGCAGTGGCAGGTGAGTGGTTTCGGCGATCGACTCCATGGGCAGTCTAGCCGGGCGCACGCGGGCGAGCTGGTGCAACATCAAAATACCGTAGTCGGTCAGGCGTCCAATTTTCAGCATGCTGTGTTCTGTCCCTGGGGTATCGTCCCGATCGAACCTCGAGTTCCAATCAATAGTATACCGGATTGGTATTGTATTGAAGGGGCATGTTGTTTACCATCTGTGCCTTGGCTCGACCTGCGCTGCGGCAGTGCCACGGCAGCAAATTGGGATCAGCGGAGGCTCTCCCATGACCGATCAAAACAGTGCCCTTGAGCAGTTGGTCCAGCAACGCTACGAAGCAGGCTGGGTCACTGATATCGAGACGGAATCCTTGCCACCGGGTCTTACTGAAGACACGGTGCGTTTCATTTCCGCCAAGAAAGGTGAGCCCGACTGGCTGCTTGCGTGGCGGTTGCAAGCGCTTGCGCGGTGGCGAGAGATGGGTGAGCCAAGCTGGGCTCACCTGGACTACCCGCCGATCGACTACCAGGGGATTTCTTACTACTCAGCGCCCAAATCCCCCGGCGACGGCCCGAAAAGCCTGGACGAAGTGGACCCTGAGTTGCTGCGCACCTACGAAAAGCTGGGTATTCCGTTGCACGAGCAGCAAATGCTCGCCGGGGTGGCCGTGGATGCGGTGTTCGATAGTGTTTCGGTTGTCACCACGTTCAAGAAACAGCTTGCCGAGGCCGGCGTGATTTTCTGTCCGATCTCTGAGGCTGTCCGCGACCACCCTGAGCTGGTACAAAAGTACCTGGGCACCGTGGTGCCTGCGCGCGACAACTTTTTCGCTGCGCTCAATTCTGCAGTATTCAGTGACGGGTCTTTTGTGTATGTGCCCAAAGGGGTCCGCTGCCCCATGGAGTTGTCGACCTATTTTCGGATCAATGCAGCCAACACGGGTCAGTTCGAGCGGACGCTGATCGTGGCCGACGAGGGCAGCCACGTGTCCTACCTTGAAGGCTGCACTGCGCCCCAGCGGGACGAAAACCAACTGCACGCCGCTGTGGTGGAGTTGGTCGCGCTTGGGGATGCGCAAATCAAATACTCCACGGTGCAGAACTGGTACCCCGGCGACGAGCAGGGCCGAGGCGGGATCTACAATTTTGTGACCAAACGGGGTCTGTGTGCTGGGGCGCGCGCGAAGATTTCCTGGACCCAGGTGGAGACCGGTTCTGCCATCACTTGGAAATACCCAAGCGTGGTACTGCGTGGAGACCAGTCTGTCGGTGAGTTTTACTCGGTGGCGCTGACGCGGGGGCGCCAGCAGGCGGACACGGGCACCAAAATGATTCACATCGGCAAGGACACCAAGTCCACCATTGTGTCGAAGGGCATCAGTGCAGTGCGCAGCAACAACAGCTACCGCGGTCTGGTACGGATTGCTCCCAGTGCCGATGGAGCCCGCAACCACACCCAGTGTGACTCTCTGCTCATCGGCGATCAGTGCGGGGCGCACACCTTCCCGTACATAGAGAGCCGCAACCCATCTGCGATTGTCGAGCATGAGGCCACCACCTCCACCGTGAGCGATGAACAGCTCTTTTTGTGCCAGCAGCGGGGGCTGGATGCAGAGAAGGCGGTCTCGATGATCGTCAATGGGTTTTGCAAAGAAGTCTTTCGCGAGTTGCCCATGGAGTTTGCGGTCGAAGCCGGGAAACTGCTTGAAGTTAGTTTGGAGGGCGCTGTTGGCTGAGTTGACGGCCAAGGTCCTCCACGAAAGGTACACCCAATGTTGAATGTTTCCGATTTGCACGTCAGCGTAAACGGCAAGGAGATCCTAAAAGGATTGACCCTTGAGGTGAAAGCTGGAGAAGTGCACGCGATTATGGGACCCAATGGGTCAGGAAAAAGCACCTTGGTAGGTGTTCTGGCAGGCCGCCCGGGGTACGAAGTGACTGCTGGGACGGTTCAATTCAAGGGACAGGATTTGCTCAGTCTTGAGACCGAGGAGCGTGCCCGCGAGGGAGTCTTCCTGGCATTTCAGTACCCGGTGGAAATCCCCGGCGTGTCCAACATGGAGTTTCTTCGGGCGGCCGTTGAAGCGGTGCGGGGGCATCGACAGCAGGCGCCCCTGAGTGCGCCCGAGTTCATGAAGCTGGCACGCCAAACCTGTACCGAGCTGGATCTGGACCCGAGCTTTTTGAAGCGAGGGGTCAACGAGGGCTTCTCCGGCGGCGAGAAGAAACGCAACGAGATCCTGCAGATGTCACTCCTTGAGCCAGCCCTTGCTCTGCTGGATGAGACTGACTCGGGTCTGGACATTGATGCACTGCAGGTCGTGGCCCAGGGAGTCAACCGGCTGCGCAGTCCTGAGCGTGCCGTGGTCATGGTCACCCACTACCAAAGACTGCTCAACCATGTAGTGCCGGACCAGGTCCACGTCTTGGCCGAAGGACGCATTGTGCGTTCGGGAGGTCGAGAGCTTGCGCTGGAGCTGGAAGAGAAAGGGTACGGTTGGCTGACCGGTGAGACTGCGTGACTGTGGAGTAACCCCATGAGACCCAGCGCCCAATTGCAGCAACGGTTTACCCAGGCAGTTGAGACCCGTCTGGCCGCCTTGAATGCGCCTCCCACACCCTCTGTCGCGCAGTTGCGTGCGCACGGAGAAGCGCGATTTCGGGCCTTGGAATTGCCCGGACGCGGCAACGAGTTCTGGAAGTACAGCCCGGCCTCAGCGCTCATGGATCCAGATCTGCTCGTCGCTGCGGGATCGATCGGTGCCCCGGTTCAAATTCCTAGGCTGCCTGGTGTAACGCCCACGCGTCTACTGATCGTAGAGGGCCGCTTGGTGAACGTCGAGAACGTTCAGCCGGGTGTAACAGTCACTCCGAATGAAGGTCCAGTTGAGGAACGAGACGGCGACCCTCGCCCGTTCGTGGCGCTGAATGCAGCGCTGAGCGAAGGCCATGTGCTCATTCACATCGCTGCCGGCTCCCGTCTCTCTGCGCCCATTGAGTTGGTCTTGGCCCAAGGTGAGTCCAGGGTTGCTCGCAGCGCCATGCCACGGGTCCGAGTGGTGGTTGGCGCCGGGGCGGAAGTGACCCTGATCGAGCGACAGGTTGGAACCCACCGCGTTTGGACCAACGCCGTGCTTGAATTGGCCATTGAGCCTGAGGCGAATGTTGCCCACCACCGGGTGGGGTTGGAGACCGGGCAGGGGCTATGGTTGACAGCGTTGGACGTCGATGTGCAAGAACTGGCGCACTACCGACTGTTGCAGGCCCTGGCCGGTTCAGCGTTGCGGCGCAACGAAGTGGACGTCCGGCTGCACGGCAGTGGATCTGATTTCGAGATGGCGAGTGCCACATTCACCCAGGGCGGTGACCACCTGGACAACCAGGTTGCTGTCCAGCATCTGGCTTCGGACTGCCGCTCCCATCAGACCCACAGGTCCATTGCCGCGAATGAGTCGCGGACGGTGCTCAACGGGCGCATTTACATTGCCCGCGATGCACAGCGCACCGATGCCCAACTGAGCACCAAGAACCTGTTGTTGCACAAGTCGGCAGAGGTGGATGCCAAGCCGGAGCTAGAGATTTACGCGGACAATGTGAAGTGTGCTCACGGCGCTACCGTTGGGAGCATCGATCCTGAAGCACTGTTTTATCTTCGCTCGCGTGGATTTTCGATGCGCCGCGCCCGCTCGGTGTTGAGCTTTGCGTTTCTTGCCGGAGTCGTGGACGCCTTCGGCATTCAACCTTTGGGCGATGAAGTACGAGCGACGCTAGAGCAGGCATTCTCTCACGTTGAGACGGACCCAGAGCCATCCTGATGGGCGCCTTGGGTTTGACGCCATCTTGGGTCGACGACATTCGTGCCCAGTTTCCGGTACTGGACCAGCAGGTCAACGGGCACCCACTGGTCTACCTTGACAACGCGGCCTCGACCCAGAAACCACTTGCGGTGATTGATGCCGTCCGCAACTACTACCTCCGGGACCACTCCAATGTCCATCGGGGCGCGCACGCTTTGGCAAACCGTGCGACCGAGGCGATGGAGGCCGCCCGCGACCGGGTCGCGGACTTTTTGGGTGGGGTGGGCCGTGAAGAAATCGTGTTTACTCGGGGCACCACCGAGGGCATCAACCTGGTGGCCCAAAGTTGGGGGCGGGCGCAGCTGCGCCCCGGGGATGAGATTCTGCTGACCGAACTGGAGCATCACGCCAACATCGTTCCCTGGCAAATGGTGGCCGAGCAAACTGGCGCCGTAATTCGGCGGGTGCCGGTTCGGGATGACGGCACACTGGATCTCGGCGGTTTTGAAGCCCAACTCAGCGGGAGCACACGGCTGGTCGGTGTGGCCCATGTCTCCAACAGCCTTGGCACCCTGAACCCGGTCACCGAGATGGTTGCCGCGGCGCATCAGGTGGGCGCCCTGGTGCTGGTGGATGGCGCCCAAGCTGTTGCCCATGGTCCGGTTGACCTGACGGAACTCGACGCTGACTTTTATGCCTTTTCTGGCCACAAGCTGTTTGGGCCCACCGGCATCGGCGTGCTTTTCGGCAAGCACGCATTGCTGGACTCCATGCCCCCGTGGCAAGGCGGCGGCGAGATGATCAGCCGGGTATCTTTCGCCCAGGGCACCACGTAC
>DHQM01000033.1:10449-12917 GCA_002408105.1 Gammaproteobacteria bacterium UBA5338
ATCTTTCGACCAGGGCACCACGTACACACAATTGCCCTGGAAGTTTGAGGCAGGCACCCCAAACATTGCTGGCATCATTGGTCTTGGCGCTGCCATCGAGTGGCTGTCTGGCCTCGACCGTCATGCCTTGGCGGCGCATGAGGCCCAGCTCCGCGACGCGCTGGACGGCGTGCTCGCGCGGTTTTCCGAGGTCCATCAAGTCGGAACGGCTGCCAACCGAACGGCGATTGCGTCTTTTGTGGTGGACGGAGCCCACCCGAGCGACGTCGGCACCTTGCTGGACCAACAGGGGATCGCCGTTCGGGCAGGGCACCACTGCACCATGCCATTGATGGATCGCCTTGGCTTGCCAGGCACCGTACGGGCATCTTGTTCTTTCTATAACACTCTGGAAGAAGTCGAGCGGTTTGCCGCGGGTCTTGGCAAGGTGCTCCGGTTTTTGTAACAGGGCAGCTGGGCAGGCCGAGGTTGTTTATTGTGGGAGACCGCGGACAGTGGACCGAACATTGGGTGGGAGAAAAAATGAGCGTAGAGACTTTTGACCCTCGAAACCCCGGCCAGGGCGTGCGCATGACGCCTGAGGCGGCGGAGCACACCCGGCGGCAGCTCGGCCGAGCCGGTGCCCGCGCGGTGCGTCTGTCAGTCACTGAAAGCGGCTGCACTGGCTACAAGTACCGCATCGATTATGTGACCGACCCCGCACCGGAGGACCTTGAGTTTCACGTTGCCGAAGGGCTGTCGGTCTACGTGGAGCCAGGCGCCATGCCCCTGGTGCGAGGCACTGAAATCGATCTGGAAGTCGAAGGGCTCAACCGGCTGCTCCGCTTTCGCAACCCCAACGCACAGGCAGAGTGCGGCTGTGGGGAGAGCTTTGGCGTCTAGCATGGAACGTCGGTTGGTCGCAGTGAATCGGGATTGCCCCGCTCGCTTGGTGCCCGCTGGGACCCGCGTGACCATTCCGAAGAACACCTTTGTGACCATCACCCAGGACCTGGGAGGCACCTACACAGTCAACCTGGGCGGCAACCTCGCGCGCATCGACGGCACCGACGCGGACGCGTTGGGCGAGGAGCCGATCGAGCTGTTCTTTGCCGAGGACTCCGACACCGATGTGAAGGGGGCGGTCAATCCAAATCACGTCTGGCAAGCCCTCGCAACGGTGTATGACCCCGAGATTCCCGTCAATCTGGTCGATCTTGGATTGATCTATGGGTGTCGAATCGTCGATTCGGTGGTTCAGATCACCATGACGCTCACGGCGCCTGGCTGCGGCATGGGTCCAGTGCTGGTCGAGGATGTTCGGTATCGGGTCGGAAAGGTGCCTGGGGTGTCCGATGTGCAGGTGAACCTCGTTTTTGATCCCCCCTGGAGCCGAGACATGATGAGCGAATCCGCGCAGCTTGAACTCGGGATTTTCTGATGGCGGCTGAGGCTGGCAGCATCACCGAATGGTTCGCGGCCAATCCGTATGGCGTGCAGGTATCGGCGGATGAAATTGCCGAGACACTCGAGTTTCTCGACGACTGGGAAGAGCGGTACACCTACATCATCGACCTAGGGCGGGCGCTGCCGGGTTTTCCTGAAGCACTCAAAACCGAAGACCGGTTGATTCGCGGCTGTCAGAGCCAGGTGTGGCTGGAGCACGCACAGGACACCTCGACGGGTCGGTTGTTGCTCGCGGTGGATTCGGATGCGCTGATTGTGCGGGGACTGGCCGCGATCGCACTGGCCGCGTTCAACAACAAGACAGCTGCCGAGATCAAGGCTTTTGATATCGATGCGTTTTTCACCCGAATTGATTTGATGCGCCACTTGTCACCCACCCGTGGCAACGGGTTGCGGGCCATGGTCACACGCATTCGTCAATTGGCAGCAGACTAGACCGGCTGCTCTCAGCGCCTGGTGCCTCTATGGGTGGATGTGAATCGGCGTGTTGTCTCGTACAGCCAGCCAGATTTCATCCATGGCTTCGTTGGTGACGGCAATGCAGCCGTCGGTCCAGTCTTGGGACTGGTAGTACCAGCGGGGGTAGCGGGGTTCGTTGGGCTCACCGTGAATCATGATCATCCCACCAGGCGCCTCGCCCCGGGTTTCCGCCGCCGCGACATCGTCCGCGTTTGGATAGGAAACATGGATTGACTTGTAGTACTGGCTCTCTGCATTGCGCCAGTCCAGCAGGTAGGTTCCTTCTGGCGTCCGCTCATCCCCCTCTCGCTGTTTGTGCCCGGCAGGTGCGTCGCCAAGGGCAATGCGGTATTCGCGGACACGTTTCCCGGAACGGATCAGAACCAGTTTTCGGGCGGTCTTTTCCACCAGCACATAATCGACCGGTGCCGCTCTCCCCTCCGCCACTGCAGTCCCTCCGTTTAGGGAAACCACGAGTGCGGCTGCTGTAACGGTAGACATGCGCATGAGGCGATCGGGCCCGAATTCTCTTACACTTCCCAGGAACTCTATATATAGCTTCG
>DHQM01000033.1:13165-17065 GCA_002408105.1 Gammaproteobacteria bacterium UBA5338
AATTCTCTTACACTTCCCAAGAACTCTATATATAGCTTCGTGAAACGGCGACGGCAAGATTTGCGCACGAAAGACCGTGATACTGAAGTGCAGTCAAGGATGTATAGGGCCAACCGATTCCATTTCTCTGTCGCGTTCGGGCGCGTCATAAGGGGGCAGGAGTGAGCCGATCGAGCAACTGGGCTCAGCCATGGCGGCTTATTGCGGGTGGCTATCTAGCGTGTGCCTTGGCATGGCTGTTCCTGTCCGATCAACTGCGGTTCCTCGTTCTCGGTGAAGGGCTGGCTGCCCACGACAAATGGCAGTTGATCAGTGCCTGCGGGTTGGTAACGGTGAGCAGCGCTGCGCTCTGGTATGCAGCGCGGGCTGCATTTCGCAAACGGACCGCCCGTGAATTCCAAAATCGGGAAAATGAATCCAAGTACCAGGACCTCCATGCCACCATCGATGATGCGCTGTTCTTGTACCGGCTCGGTGATGACCAGATCCCGAGGCAGCTGGAAGACGTGAACGACAGCGCCTGTCAGGTGCTCGGGTACACGCGCGACGAGTTGCTGCAGATGACGGTATTGGATTTTTCGGATCCGGTTTGGGAGGGAGCTGAAGCACGCAGCACCTTGCTGGAAAGTCTCATGCGGCACAAACGCGTCAAGTTCGAGACATGGCACCACACCAAAAGCGGGCGTCGTTTTCCCGTCGAGGTCAGCATGCGGCTGACCGCGCGGGGCGAAGACCGTTGGGTGGTGGCGGTGGCAAGGGACATGAGTCTGCACAAGCAGCAACTCGCACGCATCGAACGGCTTAAGAACCTCCACGCGGCCTTGTCGCAAGCGTTTCAGGCCATTACCCACGCGACCAACGCCGATCAACTGGTCCAAGACATTTGTGAGATTGCGGTTGCCAAAGGTCGACTCGAAGGCGCCTGGATCGGGCTACTCGAGCCTGAGACGAACGCGATAGATGGGCCGCAGCGTTTGCGGCTGCGCGGTCAGGCTGGCCTGAACAGGCTGTTTGTGGATGAGGCGATACGCGCGCTCAACAACATCCAGCCCTGGCGAGACTACGAGCCAGGGCCCGGCCGCGAGTGGCAATCCCCTGTTTTGTTCGACGGCGTCTCCGAATGGGAAGCAGCGAGGCGCTGGTCATTGTCCGAGGGGGTGTTGCCCGTTGGAGGAATCGCGGGCTGCCCTTTGATCCAGGAAGGCGAATGCTGTGGCTACCTCGTCGTGTATGGGCCAGAGCCCGCCTACTTCGACGAGGAGTTGTCCCAACTGGTCCAGGAGTTGGCGCAGGGGGTTTCCTATGCCTTGACCAACCTGCAGTTGGGGGTGCTGCACGCGCATGTCCATCAACAATTACAAGCCAGTGAGCGCAACTACCGGGCACTGTTCGAAAGCCACCCCCAGGCGCTGTTGGTATACGACAGAGAAACCCTCCGCATCCTCAAAGTGAACCGAGCTGCTGCTGAGCGGTACGGGTATTCGAAGAGCGAATTCGCCCAGCTCAGCATTGTTGACATTCGGCCCGAAGAAGACCGAGAGAAGTTGTATCAAATGCTTGATCAACGCCACGAAGGCTTGAACATTGCTGGGAGTTGGCGCCATTGCCGAAAGGATGGCAGCGTGATGGATGTCGAGATCAACTCACTTCCGCTGGAGTTTGATGGGCGCCCCGCCAAACTGGTGTTGGTTCTTGATGTGACGGAGAAGCTGCGTGCAGAGCGCGAGTCGCGCTTGGCGGCAACTGCACTGGAGAACATCGGGGAGGCTGTTGTTGTTCACGATCGGAATCGCCAGATCGTTGGAGTGAACCGTGCGTTTGAGGCGATCACCGGGTTCAGCGAGGAGGAGGTGCGAGGCAGCGAGGGGCTTGCGCTGATGGACGACGCCGACAACTGTGCGAAGTTTGAAGCCATCAGTGACACTGTCGAGGGGCTCGGGCGCTGGCGCGGGGAGCTGCGATTGCGCCGCAAGAAGGGCCCACCCATTGATGCACTCCTGACCGTTACTCGGGGAGAGCACGACGATGCGCCTTTTTTCGTTGCGATTTTCCGCGACATCAGTGACCGAAAGGCGACCGAAGAGCAGATCCGCTTGCTGGCGCACTTTGATCCTTTGACGGGGCTGCCCAACCGCACCCTGCTGCGTGACCGGCTCGCCCAGGCAGTGCTGCGGGCGGAACGCATGAAAGAGCTGGTTTCGGTGGTCTATATCGACATGGACCGGTTCAAGCACATCAATGACAGCCTGGGGCATGGGGTGGGAGATACGTTGCTCCAGGGCGTTGCTGCGCGCCTGCAATCGCTCGTACGAAGGACCGACACGGTGGCACGCCTGGGTGGGGACGAGTTCCTGCTGGTCATGGAACAGATGCCCGACGTGGACACGCTGAACCGCCATCTAGAGGCCATGTTTGTGGCCTTGAGCGAGCCCTACGAAGCGGCGGGATACACCCTCGAAATCTCGTTTTCGATGGGTGTGGCGATGTTCCCCCGCGATGCACATGACATCGATGGCCTGATTCGCGCAGGGGATGTGGCCATGTACCACGCCAAACAGTCGGGCAGAAATGGATACCGCCATTACCGCCCAGACATGAGTAGAGAGGCTGTTGAACGCCTGCAGATGGAGCAGCGGCTTCGTGAAGCGGTCAAGCAAGAGGCGCTGCAGGTCCATTACCAGCCGCAATGGTCCCTGGCCACGCACGCGTTGATCGGGTTTGAGGCATTGGCGCGCTGGCACGACCCTGAGCTTGGCCAAGTTTCCCCGGCTCGGTTTATTCCGGTCGCGGAAGACACGGGCCTTGTCCACGAGATTGGCATGCAAGTCATGCGGCGTGCGTGTCAAGACATGGTGCATTGGCGGGATAGCCTGGGGCATTGTGTACCTGTCGGCGTCAACGTGTCCGCGCTGCAACTTCAGCGCATCAACTTCCTCGACCAGGTCACCGAGCTGCTGAGGCACCATGATCTGCCAGCAGATTTGCTGGAGCTGGAACTGACGGAAAGCACAGTCATGACCCAGACCGGGGTGGACTTCCGCACTTTGCAGGCCCTAAAGCGATTGGGCATCCGGTTGGCCATTGATGATTTTGGTACCGGGTATTCAAGCCTGAGCTACCTGCAGCGCCTGGAGGTCGATCGCATCAAAATCGACCAGTCGTTCGTGCATGACATTGCGGTGGACGACAATGACCGGATATTGATTCGGGCATTGCTCTCAATGGCCGAAGACCTTGGACTGTCGGTGATCGCTGAAGGTGTCGAGACCGAGGCCCAGGCCGAATTCCTTGGCGCCCATGGGTGCGAGCAGGTGCAGGGCTATTTGTATGGACGGCCCATGCCATTGGCGGAAGCGACCCAGCTGTTGGCTACACAGCTCGAGCGCTCTGGTGTCCACCAGAGCGCCGGACGCGACTAGAGAGTGGCACTTGAAAAACGGTTGCTGAGTCGCTGAAGGCCGGTAATTTTCTCCTCCATTCGGCGTGCAACTGAGGTCAGCGCACGGCTTTCCTCGCTCGATTCTGCCGCGATGGCATCTGCCTGTAGCAGATGAGTTTGCAAATCATTGGCATCGCTGCGTTGGCGTTCGGTAAGCGCCGCAATGGTCCGGTTGATGTCGGTAAGGGTTGTTACCGCCGCATCAATTGCCTGAAGGGTCTTGGTGGCGGCTGCGGTTTGGTCTACGCCGCGATTCATCAAACCTGTTCCCTCGCTCATTGAGCGAATCAGAGCCGCACTGCCAGCCTGTAGCTGCCCGATGCGCTGCTGGATTTGCTGCGTGGCTTGGGCCGTTTGACTCGCGAGTGTTCGTACCTCCGCGGCCACCACAGCGAACCCGCGGCCATGGTCTCCAGCCCGTGCTGCTTCGATGGCGGCATTGAGGGCGAGCAGGTTGGTTT
>DHQM01000033.1:17231-17730 GCA_002408105.1 Gammaproteobacteria bacterium UBA5338
TTGAGGGCGAGCAGGTTGGTTTGTTCGGCAATGCTGCGAATGAGATCGACGATGTCACCGACCTGTGCACTGTCGTTGTCGAGACTCTCAGCGGCCAGACTGGCTTGGTCGATGCTTTGAGCGGCTTTGCCGATCAACTGCTCCAGCGCTTCAACCTGTCTTAGGCCGCTGTGTACCTGGGTGTAGACATTGCGACTGTGCTCGGCGCTGTCGTCAGCACAAACGGCAGCCTGTTGTGCGCTCTCGTTGAAGGAATCGGCCTTTCGGCCGGCCTCCTGAATCCCGCTGTGCTGAAGCGCCATCTGTTCACAGTTGCGGTCGGCCTTGCTGCGCAGCAACTGGGTGGTGCGCAGACCATCCTTGGTAACTTCCACCATGGCGTGCACGTTTTCTTGCAACTGGTCGAGCAGGTGGTTAAACGCGATGGCGGTTTCCCCGGCCTCCGTTCCCACTTCAACCGGTGCGCGCAGGGACAGGTCATTGCGCGAGATGATGGTTT
>DHQM01000191.1:0-5267 GCA_002408105.1 Gammaproteobacteria bacterium UBA5338
CGGTGAAGGTGTACATCTCCTTTTCGACGATGTCGGTGACTGCGCCGATGGAACGGGCGAACAGCTCAGTGTGTTCGACGATGGGCAAGCGAATCTCACGAAAACCATAGCGGTGCAACACCCCCTGAATGCACGCTTCCAGGTGGCGCCACACCGGCGTTTCCTCAGGAAGAATGTCATTCATTCCTCGTATCGCTTTAATTTTGCTCAAGAAAAATTCACCTATCTACGGATCTGGAGGCCGCTTAACCGCGGGCCAACAGCTTGGCCTCGGATTCCTGTTTTTCCTGTGCACGCGTGCGGATCAGGCGCTCCAGTTCGTCGATGAGTTGGGTGGATTCGATCTTGTGGCTGGGCTTGCCGTCGATGTAAATGAGGCTGCGCGGGTCAGCGCCTGTGACACCGATTTCCACCTCCTTGGACTCGCCAGGGCCGTTGACGTAGCACCCGATGACTGCAACGTCCATGGCCACGTTGATGTCTTCCACCCGCCGCTCGAGTTCGTTCATGGTGGCGATCACGTCGAAGTTCTGGCGGGAACAGCTCGGGCAGGCGATAAAATTCACCCCGCGGCTGCGCAGTTTCAGGCTTTTGAGGATGTCGTAACCCACCTTGACCTCTTCCACGGGGTCGGCCGCGAGGGACACCCGCAGGGTATCGCCGATGCCCTGCATCAACAGGGTGCCGATGCCGAGCGCGGACTTCACCGTACCAGAGCGAAACCCGCCCGCCTCGGTGATGCCAAGGTGCAGTGGTTGCTCGATCAGCTTGGCAACTTTCTCGTAGGCTTCGACTGCCATGGCGACGTCGCTCGCCTTGACGCTGAGTTTGAAGTCCTTGAAGTCGAGCCGGTCGAGTATTTCCACGTGGCGCATGGCGGATTCGACCAAGGCATCCGCGTTGGGCTCGCCGTATTTGCGCTGCAGATCCTTCTCCAAGGAGCCTGCGTTGACGCCGATTCGGATCGGAACACCTCGGCTTCCGGCCGAGTCCACCACTGCCCGGACCCGGTCCTCTTTACCGATATTTCCCGGGTTGATGCGCAGGCAATCGACGCCGGCTTCCAGTACTTTGAGCGCGATGCGGTGGTCGAAGTGGATGTCTGCCACCAGGGGCACTTCGACCTGGGCGCGGATTTCCCGGAACGCGTCCGCGGCCGCGGCTGTAGGGACGGAGACGCGAACGATGTCGGCACCGGCCTCCGTCAGTGCCTGGATTTGCGCCACCGTGGCCGCAACGTCGCAGGTGTCGGTGTTGGTCATGCTTTGTACGCTGATTGGGGCATCGCCGCCCACAGGAACGGTCCCGACCATGATTTGCCGAGACGGGCGCCGAAGGATTGCAACGGGAGGGGACATGAGGCCTACCACTTTTCTCGGTCAGTGCGGTGCATGCGTCTGGATGACCCGGGTCACTCGGCGGAGCGGTTCGCGCGGTACTGGCGGTACTCGTCCGAGTCTGGGAACAGCTCCTTGAGCAGCAGGGCCTGACTGGCGGCGCCGTCGCCGTCCTGCAGCGCTTCGGCGATTCGGACCCCCAGCAGCAGGCTGCCGGGTGTGTGCTGGGCGCGCCGCAGACGAATCAGCAGGCGGTAGCGGTCGAGCAGCGCCTGCGCAGTCGCGGCATCGCCCTGCTGCAGCTGCAGGCTGGCCAGCTCCAACATGGAGCGCGGCAGCGCATCGTTGAGTTGCAAGGCCTTCTCGAAATACTGCACCGCATCGCTGGTTTGGCCGAGTTCGGTGGCGGCAATGCCCATGTTCTCGTACGCCATGTGCCGGCGTTCATAGAGTGGACTCTCCGCCACCACCTCCAATTGCTCCAGCGCTTCGGCGTAGCGGCCCTTGCGGATCAGGAACACCCCGTAGTTGTTGCGGGCCGGGGGGTATTTGGGGTCCAGGCGGATGGCCTTCTTGAACTGCGCTTCGGCCAGCGCATCCTCCCCCTCGTACTGGAACAGGTGCGCCAGTGTGGTGTACACCCGGGGGTTGCGGTCGTCCAACTTCAGGGCCTTTTTTACCGCCTCTTTGGCGTTGGCGGTGTCTTCTTCCTCAAGGTAGGCCACCGCGAGGTCAAGGTAGGTTTCCTGTGCCTTGGCTCGGTCCGCTTCGGGAAAGGGCGAGTTCTTGGTGGTCACGCAGCCGCTGAGCAGTCCCATCAGCAGGGCCAGCGCAAGCAGGCGCACGGAGAAGGAGCCAGTCGGGAAGCGCAGCATCTGCTTGCTCACAGGGCCAGGGGTTGGATGTCGCCAGCAGCACGCTGCGCCGCGTACTGGGCCTGACGGCGCGTTCGGTCGGCGACCTCACCCACCAACTGTCCGCAGGCGGCGTCGATGTCGTCCCCCCGCGTTGCGCGCACCGTGACCCGGCAACCCGCGCGGGCGAGGCGGTCTTGAAACGCCCGGATGGTGGCACTTGAGGAACAGCGGTAGCTGGTGCCTGGGAACGGATTGAAGGGAATCAGGTTGATTTTGCACGGCAGCACCTGACTGATTTCAATCAACTGGTCGGCGTGCTCCAGGCGGTCGTTGATGCCCGCCAGCATGGTGTATTCCACGGTCACGGTGCGGTAGTCACCAAGCCCGGCCAGATAGCGGTTGCAGGCATCAATCAACTGCTGAATCGGGTACTTGCGGTTGATCGGCACGAGTTCATTGCGCAGCGCATCGTTGGGGGCGTGGAGCGAAATCGCCAGGGCGAGGTCGGTGCGCCCGCACAGCGCGTCGATCATCGGCACCACCCCGGCCGTACTGAGGGTCACGCGGCGTTTGGAGATGCCGTAGCCGAGGTCGTCCATCATCAAATCGGTGGCATCCATCACCGGCTCAAAGTTGAGCAGTGGCTCGCCCATGCCCATCAACACCACGTTGGTCCCCCGCCGCTCCTCGTGCGGGTAGAGGCCGGCCAGTTCCTGGGTGACCACCCGAACCTGCCCGATGATTTCGGCTGCGGTGAGGTTGCTGTTGAAACCCTGCTTGCCGGTGGAGCAGAAACTGCAGTCCAGGGCGCAGCCCACTTGAGACGACACACAGAGGGTTCCCCGCTGCCCCTGGGGGATGTACACCGCTTCCACCAGACTGCCGCTGTCTGCCTGCAGCACCCATTTGTGGGTGCCATCGGTCGACATTTTGCGGTGGGTGACGGTGGGGCCGCGAACCTCTGCGGTTTCCTGCAGCCGGCTGCGCAGCGCCTTGCCGAGGTCGGTCATGGCCGCAAAGTCACTGAGGTTGCGGTGGTACAACCACTTCATCACCTGCTGGGCGCGAAAGCGCTTTTCGCCGAGGGACTCGAAAAACGCTTCGAGCTTCGGTTTGGGCATGCCCAGCAGGTTGATGGGGGGGGCGCTCATGGCAGTTACGCAGTGCGGTCGCAGCGTTCGGTTTCGGCGAAAAAGTACCCAATCTCACGCGCCGCTGACTCCGGCGAATCCGAGCCGTGCACTGCATTGGCGTCGATGGAGCTGGCGAAGTCTGCGCGAATGGTGCCGGGATCGGCCTTTTTGGGGTCGGTGGCGCCCATCAGCTCCCGGTTCAGGGCAATGGCGTTGTCCCCTTCGAGCACCTGCACCACAACCGGGCCGGAGGTCATGAAACCAACCAGGTCCGCGAAGAAGGGGCGTCCGCGGTGCTCGGCGTAGAATCCTTCGGCTTCACGGGTGCTCAGGTGCAGCATCTTGGCCGCCACGATGCGCAGCCCGGCCTGCTCGAAGCGGCTGTAAATGGCACCAATGTGGTTCTTGGCAACGGCGTCGGGCTTGATGATCGAAAGGGTGCGTTCAATCGCCATGGAGTACAGCTCCTGTCTACGGTGGCGGGCGTGGCCTCGCGCCCCGCGATTTTCGCGGACGGCGAGAAGAATTTGGGCGCGAAGTATACCGGAAACCCACCGCCAACCCACGTCCCGCGGCGGTTGTTTTCGCGCGCGGAACCCTAGGGGCGGCAGGCGCCAGTGCTCAGGTGCCTGTGTTGACGTCTGACGACCTGAGCGCGCAGACCACGCGGCGCAGCTCAGCCGCCGCGAAATCGACTTCAGCCTCGGTGGTGAACCTCCCGATGGACAGGCGCAGCGAACCGAGCGCCAGCGCCTCGTCCACGCCCATGCCGACGAGAACATGCGAGGGCAGCAAGCTCTCGGAGGTGCAGGCTGACCCGGTGGCAACCGCCAGGTCCTTGAGCGCCAGCAGCAGGGATTCCCCGGACACGCCGACAAAACCGAGGTTCAAAATGCCGCACACGCTGTCGTGCCGATCGCTGTTCCGGACCACTCCATCCAGTGTACAAACCGCGGTCCACAGGCGTTCGCGCAACGCGGTGATGCGGGCCACTTCCGCGTCCATTTCAGCGCGTGCAAGCCGTGCTGCTTCGCCCATACCAACGACCTGGTGTGTCGCGATGGTCCCGCCCCGCAAGCCCCGCTCCTGTCCACCGCCATGCACCAGGGGGGTCAACTCGATGCGCGGGCGGCGGCGCACGAACAGGGCCCCCACCCCTTTGGGCCCATAGACCTTATGGGCGCAGATGGACATCAGGTCGACCTGTGCCTGGTGCACATCGATCGGGAGTTTGCCGAAACTCTGGGCGGCATCGACATGAAACAGCACATCGCGCGGTCGGGTGAGCGCGCCGATGGCGGCAATGTCAGTGACCGCACCGACCTCATTGTTGACATGCATCAGGCTCACCAGCCGGGTGTCTTCGCGCAGGGCCTCGGCGACCTGCTCAGGCAGAATCCGGCCGCCGGCATCGGGGCGCAGATAGGTCACCTCAAAGCCTTCGGACTCGAGAAACCGACAGGTGTCGAGCACGGCCTTGTGCTCGACACAGGAGGTCAGGATGTGGCCACCCTGGCTCTTGAACCGGTGCATGACACCCTTGAGCGCCCAGTTGTCGGCCTCGGTGGCGCCAGAGGTCCAGAGAATTTCCCAGGGGGCCGCACCCAACAACTCCGCGACTTCGGCGCGGGCCTCTTCGACCAACTGGTCGGCTTGCCAACCATAGCGGTGGGACTTGGACGCGGCGTTGCCGAAGTGGCCGTCGATTTCAAGGCACTCGGCCATTTTTGCGGCCACCCGTGGGTCAACCGGGGTGGTGGCGGCATAGTCCAAATAAACGGGCATTCGCATGGGCACCTCGGGCTCGGCGATGCAACCCACTACGCGTGGCGGATGCGCAGGTTGCCTTGCTGGCGCACCCGCTGGCGCTGGCGTTCTGCCACTGCCTGCACGTCCCTGCGCTCGATCAGTTCAGCCAGCGAGATGCCGCTGAGAAAGCG
>DHQM01000191.1:5477-12618 GCA_002408105.1 Gammaproteobacteria bacterium UBA5338
AGATTCCGCTGAGAAAGCGGTGGATTTCGTTGCTGAGGTCACACCAGAGCTGGTGCGTGAGGCAGCGG
Organism: Gammaproteobacteria bacterium UBA5338; assembly: GCA_002408105.1. Lineage (GTDB taxonomy): Bacteria > Pseudomonadota > Gammaproteobacteria > Pseudomonadales > UBA5862 > UBA5862. Next base: position 5,546 of record DHQM01000191.1, read on the forward strand.
TCGCCGCCTTGGCAATTGCCTCGGCCTCCGCAGCTGGTGGCATCCACCGATTCGTTGACTGCATCGACAATGTCGGCGACCGCGATCTGTTCGGCATCGCGTGCGAGCAGGTATCCGCCCCCGGGCCCGCGAACACTGTTGACCAAGAGCCCGCGCCGCAGCTTTGCAAACAGCTGCTCCAGGTACGAGAGAGAAATCTCCTGGCGCGCAGAGATTTCAGCGAGACTTACAGGGTTTTGTTGCGCGTGCAGCGCCAAATCCAGCATGGCGGTGACGGCGTATCGGCCTTTGGTGGTGAGGCGCATGGCTGGTCTTCTCCGCAGGAGTACAACAGGTTAGAGAGCGCAGCAAATTGGAGACGCGATAAAATCCTGACAAAAATAGTCAACTATGTCCAGCGCCCTTCCGGGCCTCCTCGGGCACGCGCGACTCGGCGGCCGCGGCATCTCCATCCTGCTCGGCGGTATCTGTGAGTTCGATCAGCGCGTCTTCGATGTCAGGAAGCCGCTCCGCGCAGTAGTCGCTGCCAAGTTCGCGCAAGGCCTCGCACATGCCGTTGACCTTTTCGTCGATGGCGTGCACGTGGGTGAGCAGCGCGTGGATCGACTTGGCCACAGGGTCTGGCACCTCGCGCCCGAGCCCGTAGGCATCGAATCCGTACTTGCGGCGGATGGCTTCGCGCTGTTCTGGCGAGACCTGTTGCTCGTCCAAAGGCTGGGGCTGAATCAGCCGCCCGGGCACGCCCACCACGGTGGTTGCTTCCGGCACATCCTTGGTGACCACGGCATTGGAACCAACGCGCGCGCCGTCGCCGATGCGGATGGGTCCCAACACCTTGGCCCCCGCCCCTACCACCACGTCGTTGCCGAGTGTGGGGTGGCGTTTGCCGGCTTCCCAGCTGGTGCCTCCCAGGGTCACGCCATGGTACAGGGTGCAGTCGTCGCCAATCTCGGCGGTCTCGCCGATCACCACACCCATGCCATGGTCAATGAAAAACCGCCGGCCGATGATCGCGCCTGGGTGAATTTCGATGCCTGTGAGCCAGCGCGCCAAGGTGGAGCAGAACCGCCCAAGCCACTTGCAGTTGTGGGTCCACAGCCAATGGTTGGCGCGGTGCAAGAGCACCGCATGAAACCCTGGGTAGCAGGTGACAACCTCAAACAGGTTGCGCGCTGCGGGGTCGCGCTGAAAGACGACGTCGATTTCTGCTTTGAGTGTCTTGAACATTGGGCTCTCTCGCCAGACTAGGGCGCCGAATCGGTCTGCGAACCGATGCGCGCCTGCACCGCGGTCAACATCCCGCGCACTATCGCCACCTCCATGCGGTCTGGGGCAACCCGCATCATCAACCGGCGCAACCGGGTGAGTACCTGTCGGGGGTTGTCCGGGTCGAAAAAATTCAACTGAAGCAAGGTGTCCTCCAGATGCGCGAACATGCGCTCCAGGTCCGCACTCGAGGCGGGTTCGACATCCCATTCTTGAGCCGACTGGTCCGCTGCACTGCTGGCCAGTGCTGCCATGCGCAGTTCATAGCACAGCACCTGCACCGCCGCTGCCAAGTTCAGGGAGCTGTAGTCAGGGTTGGTGGGGATGTGCACATGTGCATGGCAGCGGTGCAACTCTTCGTTGCTGAGGCCGGTGCGTTCGCGCCCGAACAGAATCGCGGTGCGGCCCGGTTGCGCCTCGCGCACCCGCTCCGCGGCAGCGCGTGGATCGACCAGTGGCCAGGGAATGCGGCGTTCGCGGGCGCTGGTGCCAATCACCAACTGACAGTCTCCAATGGCGTCGTCCAGGCTGTCGACCACGCGCGCGCTTGTCAGAAGATCCGAGGCCCCTGCAGCCCGGGCCTCGGCGTCCGGGTCGGGAAACCGCTGCGGGCGCACCAGCACCAGGTCACCGAGCGCCATGTTCTTCATTGCACGCGCTGCCCCGCCAATGTTGCCGGGATGGGAGGTTTCGACCAGTACAATGCGCACGTTCGAAAGCATGAAGGGACCTTGGGTGGATGCCGAATGGCGCGCTATGGTAGCAAAGCGCTCTGCCCGGCCCCATGCCACAAACCATTCAGCACCCTCCACCACCCGCGACCAACAAGGCACGCGCAGTACTTTGGTATGATACTCGCCCCCTCAGCCAGTACCCATAGCCTTCTTCATGCATCCGTTTCTCAACACCGCGGTTCGCGCCGCACGCCGTGCCGGCGACCGCATTGCCCAGGCCGTCGATCGACTGGACCTGGTCAAGGTGGACCAAAAGGCCCCCAATGACTTTGTTTCCGATATCGATCGTCAAGCCGAAGCGCTGATCATCGATGGCCTCAGGCGCGCGTACCCTGAACACGGATTCCTCGGTGAAGAAGGCGGACTGATCGAAGGCACCGGTGCCGGAAAGGAGCATGTCTGGATCATCGACCCCATCGATGGCACCACCAACTTTCTACACGGGATTCCGCATTTCGCGGTGTCCATCGCGCTGCGCATCAAAGGCCAGGTTGAACATGGCGTGGTGCTGGACCCCATCAAGCGAGAGGAGTTCACCGCCAGCCGGGGGGGCGGTGCAAGCCTGAATGGCAAACGCATCCGTGTCAGCCAGTGCAAGGGCCTGCAGAGCGCCCTGGTGGCCACTGGCATCCCCTTTCGCAACCACACCGACATGGAACGGCCGCGCATTGACAGCTACTTTCGCGCCCTGCGCGCTGTCGCCGATGCCACCACCGGTGTGCGCCGCGCCGGATCAGCGGCGCTGGACCTGGCCTATGTGGCGGCCGGGCGCTACGACGCCTACTGGGAGTACGGCATCAAGGAGTGGGACATCGCCGCCGGTGCCTTGATGGTGCAGGAAGCCGGCGGGCTGGTGAGTGACCACAGCGGCGGCAATGGCTACCGCACCGGGGGTGAAATTCTATGCGGAGCACCCAAGTGCCACTTGGCACTATTGGAAGTGCTGCGCGAGTCGCGCAACCCCCAGACCACCTCGCCCAGCCCCAACCGCAAGGGGTAATGCCTTGGCTGGTGCGAAGCCGCCTGCTTTCCGGGCTCGCCGATGAATGCGGCCAAACGGCGCGAGCTGTTCCAACGGTTGCGCGCCGATAACCCAAGCCCCACCACGGAGCTGGAATACGAGACGCCTTTTCAACTGCTGGCGGCGGTCTTGCTGTCCGCCCAGTCGACCGACAAAGGCGTGAACATCGCGACCCGCACCCTGTTCAAGGCTGCGCCCACCCCAGCGGCAATGGTGTTCCTGGGTGTGGACGGGGTGAAGGAACACATCCAAACCATCGGCCTGTTCAACACCAAAGCGGCCAACCTGGTACGCACTGCTGAGCTGCTGCTGCAGCGCCACGGCGGTGAGGTGCCGGCGGACCGGGCTGCACTGGAAGCCTTGCCAGGCGTTGGCCGCAAAACCGCCAACGTGGTGCTGAACACCGCCTTTGGGGAACCCACCATGGCCGTGGACACACACATTTTCCGCGTGGCCAACCGCACGGGCCTTGGCCGGGGGAAAACCCCGCTGCAGGTGGAGCAGCGCCTGCTGAAAGCCGTGCCGGCGGAGTTTTTGCAGGACGCACACCACTGGTTAATCCTGCATGGGCGCTACACCTGCACCGCGCGGCGCCCGCGCTGCTGGGGCTGCTCTATTGCGGACCTGTGCGAATACCCGCTGTCCAAGCGGACCCAATGTGCCGAACAAGCTCCACCCAACCCTGTTGTAACCGCTTCGAACCCACGAAACACGAAATAAACGAACCAAGGAACTGTCTGCCCATGACCACTGCGCTGTTTGTCCGTGAGCATGACCTCTACGTGCCCCAAGCCAATGCCGCCGGCCCATGGGGCGGTGGCGCCCTGCACGGAGGCTCAACCGCTGGGCTGATCGCCCATGTGTTGGAGCTGGCCCGGCCGGACGAAGGCATGGTGCTTTCGCGCATCACCATCGACTTGTTTCGGGTGGTGCCCTCACGACCTTTGCGGGCGGTGACCGAAGTGGTGCGGCCCGGTAAACGCATCCAGGTGGTACAGGCCTCGCTCTGGGACGGGGATGTGGAGGTGTGCCGGGCCCTCGGACTGATGCTGCGGACTTCCGAGATCGCCCTGCCCACCCACGCCCCGACAGCCGCCGAAAAACCGCCTGGGCCCGATGGAATCGAGGCCACGAGCCTGCGCGGGTCAGTCGCTGATGCCGATGCCATGCGCCTGCCGCCCGGACTGCACACCACCATCGAAGTCAAGCGGGTGAGCGGAGAAATGGGCCGCGGCGCGGGCTGCGCATGGATTCGCGTGCCCGTTGAAGTGGTGGAAGGCGTGCCAATGACCCCAAGCGTGCGTGCGGCCACTGTATCGGACTTTGGCAACGGCATCGGGCAACTTCACCTGCCTGATGGCTATGGCTTCATTAACGCCGACATCACCCTGCACCTGGCGCGCGAGCCTCAGGGCGAGTGGATCAACGTTGACGCCAAAACCATTGCCACAGCAGCAGGCCTCGGCACCGTGGAGACCCTTCTGTTTGATGCCGCGGGAGCCTTTGGCCAGGTGAGCCAGTCGATCCTCGCCAACCGGTTTGGCTAGCCTGCTCTGGCGGGCTGGCGGCTCAAGCCACCTGTATACGCAAAGCCCGCGGCACCTGCACCCTGGGTTCCGGGGCATGGCTTACTGGGTGTTGTCCGCTCCAACAGCCATGCCGCCGGGCGGACCGTTTCATCGCCTGGGTTGCTGCACAGCGTTGGAGCTGCCGGACTCTGTGTCAGCCCTCGAAATCCGCTGGGCTGACCACCGGCGGTAACCCCGGCCGGTTAAGCACATGGGTGTACACCATGGTGGTGGACACATCCGCATGGCCGAGCAACTCCTGCACTGTGCGGATGTCGTACCCTGCTTCCAGCAGGTGGGTGGCGAACGAGTGGCGCAGCGCGTGACTGTTCACCTGCTTGGGAATGCCCGTTTCATTCGCGGCCTTTTTGATGGCGCGCTGCAGGGAGTTCTCGTGCAGATGGTGGCGCCGGGTGATGGCCTCGCGGGGGTCAGTTGACAAGCGCGCAGAGGGAAACACGTATTGCCACCCCCATTCAGCTGCCGCGTTGGGGTACTTCACCGCCAAGGCGTGCGGCAAATGTACCTGGCCAAACCCAGCGTTTAGGTCATCCTGATGGAGGGCGTGTACCTGCCCGAGGTGGATTTTGAGCGCACCCGCGTAGCGGCGCGGCAGCGGCACCACACGGTCTTTGTTGCCTTTGCCATCGCGCACCACAATGGTGCCATAGCTGAAATCCAAATCTTTCACCCGCAGGCGCACACACTCCATCAAGCGCATGCCAGTGCCATACATCAGCCCTGCCATCAGGGCATACACGCCGTCCATCGCGTCCAACAGCCTGGCAACCTCTGCCCGACTCATCACCACGGGCAGGCGCTTCGCCCGCTTGGCACGGGCAAAGTCCATGTTCGGCAACGGCCGGCCCAACACCTCCCGGAAGAAAAAAACCAATGAGGTGAGTGCCAGGTTCTGGGTGCTGGGGCTTACATTGCGCCGTACTGCCAAATCGGAAAGGAACGCCTCAACTTCCTGTATGCCGAGGGTTTGCGGGTCTGCATCGGGGAACCGGCGCAGCAGACGCTCCACCCAATGCCGATAGGTTCGCTCTGTGCGAATGGAGTACTGGCGCACACGAATCGCTTCCACAAGCCGATCCAACAACGGCGCGAACACCTCGGGTGGACTTGCGGCGCCTTCAGGATGGCCCACAGGGAGACCTTGTGGTTGGCGCGCTATGGTCGGGTGGTCGCTTGGCAAGGCCTTGGCTGCATTGCGCCAGTAGGCCCAGTCAAAATCTGAAGCCCAAGGGAGGGCGCCGACATCCACCAGCAGAACCTCGATGGCTTGTACGCACTGGCGGAACTGCCAATCTCTGAGCGCCCCGCTGCGGCTTGCCTGGCTAAAAAAGGCTGAAACATCGGCTGGCTCAGCCGCCTTCAACCCGCGGCCGCTGTCTTGCAGCGTCGAAATGAACCCTTGCGCGTGTCGCACCAGCCAGGGCCTTGCGCCCTCCGGCACATTTCTGTCTAGTAAGGCATCAAAGTAGCGCTGCCACCCGGTGGGAGGGGTGACGTCCCGCGTACTCGCTTGTTCTATCGGAGTATTTACAACATTCATAGAAACGCGATGCTATCCCGCTAGATGGATTCTGTCTAGCTGGGTATGATCACAATCCGTATAGTTAACTGTTATGTTTGCTAAGGAAAGTCTGTGCTTCGAGGTTTGAATCATATCACCATTGCGGTCAGTGACTTGGAACGGTCACTTGAGTTCTACACTGAAGTTGCAAGCATGAAAGCTCATGTTCGCTGGGACAATGGCGCATACCTTAGTTTGGGAGATGTTTGGTTCTGTCTGTCATGTGACAAGGTTGTACCAAGTCAAGATTATTCCCACATTGCGTTGGATATTACAGAAGAGAATTTTGCTCAATTCACTGAAAAGTTGCGGAATGTAGGCGTCACAGAATGGAAGCAAAATTCAAGTGAAGGACATTCGATTTATTTTTTAGATCCAGATGGTAATAAACTTGAAGCTCATAGCGGTAACTTACAATCTCGGTTAGTTTCGTTAAAAAGTAAACCTTACGCAGGCTTGGTGTGGCTTTAAACAAACATAACAATCGTCTTAAACATCGCGGCCTACGGCCGCTGGACTCGCAACAAGTTGCTCGCCGTTTAGGCGGGCGTTATGCAGTGAACCTCTTTAAAGCGCCCATCGTAAGATGACGCTTACTAAACTGGAAACTAATGAAAGGTTGAAACTACTAATCTTAATCACTCAAATTGATTTTGGCTAACTGGAATGGGAGCAATTTCCGGTCATTATCTAGCGTCACAACCTCGAGTTCATGAAAGAGGCTGGCATTGAAATGCTTGTAAGTCCATAGATAATCGAACCCGTGTCTTTCCGCCTCATATCTATCCGATACGATAATAACTTTCATAATCTCCGCCATACGGATTGCCATATAACAGAGAGCGCAAGGCTCTCCTGAAGCAATTAATGTCGTTCCTTTTAAAGAAAAGTTTTTTTCATTC
>DHQM01000026.1:0-1665 GCA_002408105.1 Gammaproteobacteria bacterium UBA5338
GCTCTTCCGAGGAGGAAGCAGTGGTGGTCGGGGCGGCGGGCCTTCCAGGAGTAATCGCCGATTCGGCGCTGGCATCAAGACCGTCCCGACAACGCTAGCGCGAACTAAAGCCCCGATCAACCCTGAAACAGGGCTGGCTGGCGTCCCACTGCGGCCCGCGGCGCGACGCGCTACAGCCAGCGGCGGGCGATCCAACCTATGAACTCGTTCAGCCGTGAAGACCAGGGCCGGCGTTTCCAAGGGTGCTGGAGGACTTCCTCGGCGTCCTCAAGGTCCGCCCAGAACTGTTCAGCCAATGCATCCGCGAGCTGGCAGTCCTTGGCGACCAGGTTGAGTTCGTAGTTGTACCTCAGACTGCGGCGGTCAAAGTTGGCCGAGCCGAGTGTTGACCAGTCGTCCACGACCAGGGATTTGGCGTGCAGCAACCGCGGTTGATACTCGAACACCCGCACACCTGCGGACAAAAGTTCAGCGTACGCCGCCTGAGAAGCCCAGTGGGTGAGCGGAAAATCGTTCTTGTACGGCAGCAACAGCCAGACTGCAGCACCGCGACGGGCTGCGGCGGCCAGCAGTTCTCGGCCGGCGCGTTCCGGCACGAAATAGGGGTTCGTGACAAGCACCCGATCGCGGGCCTGGTTGATTTTGGCACTGAACAGTGCAGCCATCTGGTTCCGGTGTTCTGGCGAGTGGTTGGACAGCAGTTGCCAGGGGCCTTCTCCATACAGGTGAGCCGGTTCCTTGGGTGGCGTTTTCCATAGAAAATCGAACAGGGTTTCAGCCTGGCGCACCAAGGGGCCCTCGATTTCGATGTGGGTGTCTCGCCACCGGGTCGGGCCATACCAGCGGCGCGAAGAGGCACGGTGAATGTTGAACCCGCCGAGGAAGGCGAGGCGGCCGTCCACGGTGAGGAGCTTTCGGTGGTTGCGCCGGTTGTAGTCGCCGAGCTGGTGCAGCCGCAATGGGTGAAACCAACGCCACGCGATCTTGGGGTGGGCCAAGCGGCGTTGCATGTTGGCATCCAGGGCGAATAGGGAGCCGACTGCGTCCACGTGAAGTCGGACACTCGCGCCGCGCCTGGCAGCACCAACCAGGGCGTCGATAAACGCATTGCCCACCTCATCGTTGGCAAAAATGTAACTCTCGAGGCGCACGCACACAGCTGCACTGTTGATGGCGTCCAGCATCGCCGCATACAGCGTGTCCCCCTCGAAGTGGAGGGCATAGCGAGGTCTTGTGGGTGGGGCGGCGGTCACCCCACGCTGCGCCACTCGGACTGGCGCCTGGGTGTGCCGCTGTTTGAGCCGGTTGGACTCACAACGCCTGCCGTGTTGCAGTGGGGTGTGGTTGCATTTGGGCACCGGTGGACCAACTATCGGTGGCATCCTAGCTGGACGGGCCGGCCCCCTCCAGCGTTGCCAACATGGGAGGTCCTTTCCGGTATGCAGTTTCGCGACTACTACCAGACACTTGGCGTCGCGCGTGATGCGTCCCAAGACGACATCAAGCGGGCTTACCGAAAGCTGGCCCGCAAATACCATCCGGATGTCAACTCGGACCCTGAAGCGGAAGCCCAGTTCAAGGCCTTGGGGGAAGCCTATGAAGTCCTCAAGGACCCGGAGAAGCGCGCTGCCTACGACCGCTTCGGCGAGCATTGGCGTGAGGGTG
>DHQM01000026.1:1835-19061 GCA_002408105.1 Gammaproteobacteria bacterium UBA5338
GCATTGGCGTGAGGGTGAGTCGTTTCAACCACCGCCAGACTGGGACCGTGAATTTGAGTTCAGCGGTGGTTTTTCAGGCGCTCAGCACGGCGACTTCAGTGATTTTTTCGAACAACTGTTTGGGGGGCGAGCTGGGTTTGGGTTTCATGGCGCCGCGGCTTCGCGTGACCACCACGCCAAAATCCGGATCGAGTTGGAGGACTCCTACGCTGGCGCCACCAAAACACTGACGCTACAGCGTCCACACCTGGGCCCTGACGGGCGTGTCGAGTTGCTGCCCCACCAAGTGCGTGTAAAGATTCCCAAAGGGGTGGTCGAAGGCCAGCAGATCCGGCTGAGCGGTCAGGGTGAACCTGCGGTGGGTGGTTCGACGCCGGGCGACCTGTACCTCGAAATACAGTTCGCACCCCATCCCTTTTTGACCCCGAAGGGACGGGACCTGTACCTGGAGTTGCCCGTCACCCCCTGGGAGGCGGCTCTCGGTGACAAGGTGCGGGTGCCAACTTTGGGCGGCGCGGTCGAAATGCGGATCCCGCCAGGTTCTCAGTCTGGAAAAACCCTCCGCCTGAAAGGTCGGGGTTTGCCGGGCGATCCGCCTGGTGATCAGTACGCCATGGTGCAACTGGTGACGCCACCGGCGCAGACCGAGGCGGCACGCGAACAGTACCGCGAAATGGCGCGCGCCATGGCCTACAATCCACGCGAAAAACTCGGGGTTTGATGCAATGACGCGGCAACAGGAAATCAAGGTCACCATTGTCGATGAAACCGATCTGAGCCTCGGAGAGCTTTGTGGTCTTCTGAGGGTGCAAGTAGAGACCATCGTAGAGATGGTCGATGAAAGCATCGTTACTCCGGTCGCCGCCACCGAGGGCCGCTGGCGGTTTCGCGGCAGCGACCTGGCGCGCCTTCGCCGTGCTGTGCGGTTGCAGCAAGACCTTGGCCTGAACTTGCCGGGTGTGGCTGTTGCTTTGGACCTGATGGACGAGGTCGCGGCATTGCGCGCACAACTGACACTGAGCATGCGCCGCCTTGACGCCGATTGAGCCGGTGACCGCAGCACTGGCCGTGCCCCATTGGTTGATCGCGCTGTTCAGCCTCGTCGTCCTCGGCTTGACCGGGGTGGGGGCTTGGCTCGGAGCAAGCCGCCAACGCCTTAAGGGCGAGATGGACCAGTTGCACAGCGCGCAGCGGCAAGTGCAGGCGAGCCTGCAGCGACACCAAGAGGCTGCTGACGAATACAGTGCCCGCGCACATCGGCTGGAAACCGAATTGGCCCACGCTTCAGGGAAGCTGGCGCAGGGCAGTGAACGGATCGACCAGTTGGCTGCCGAGTTGGCCGAATCTCGCCGGGCGGTGGCAATGGCTGAGCGGGAACAAAGCCGGTTGCGGGAGGAGTTGGCCCGCCGCAGTGAAGCGCAGCGACAAACCGACGAGAAGCTCCAGCTGCTGACCGAAGCGCGGGAAGGGCTCGGCGTGCAGTTTCGACAGCTGGCCAACGAGATTTTCGACGCCAAGCAGCAGGCCTTTGGCGAGCAAAATCGGGAGCGCCTGAGCGCCCTGTTGGACCCGCTGAAAGAACGCATCGGGCAGTTCGAGAAACGAGTGGAAGAAACCTACGACCGAGAATCCAAGGAGCGGTTTTCTCTCACACGTGAAATTCACACCCTTCGAGACCTGAACACCCGCATTGGCGACGAGGCGAACAACCTGACACGCGCCCTGAAGGGGCAAAACAAGGCGCAAGGTACCTGGGGTGAGGTGGTGTTGGAGCGGGTGCTGGAGCGCTCGGGTCTCGTGCGTGGCCGAGAGTACGAAATTCAACTGAGCGGCGACCACCAGACCGGTCGGCGGGGCCAGCCGGATGTCGTCGTCCACCTGCCCGAAGGGCGCGACCTGGTCATTGACTCCAAGGTCTCGTTGCTTGCCTATGAGCGCTACGTTTCCACCGACGAGGAGGCTGAACGCGGCCAACAACTCAAAGCCCTCGTGCAGTCACTGAGGACGCACATGCGTTCACTGAGCGACAAGGACTATCCGGCCTTGCACAACATCCGCAGCCTGGATTTCGTTCTCCTTTTTCTCCCCATTGAGCATGCCTTCACCCTGGCGGTCGAGGCGGACCCCAGCCTCTTCGGTGACGCCTTCGACCACAACATCGTGATCGTGGGACCGTCCACGTTGCTGGCGACGCTGAAAACCATCCACAACATTTGGCGGTACGAGCACCAAAGCCGCAACGCGCAGGAAATTGCCCGACAAGCCGGTGCCTTATACGACAAGTTCGTCGGGTTCGTTGTGGACCTGGACGAGGTTGATCGCCGCCTTGTGCAAAGCCGTGACGCCTTCGATCGAGCCCGAAACAAACTTTCAACCGGGCGGGGCAACCTGGTGGCGCGCAGCGAAAAGCTGCGTGAACTCGGGGCCAGCGCCAAAAAACGGTTGTCCGGTGACCAGGTCGCATTGTCCAAGGGAGAGGAGGATACGGAGGGCGATGCCGAGCCCGAAGCCATTGAGCGGCAGCGGTTCCAGTCGATCGATCGTGCCCCTTGAACCCCGCGCGCCGCGCCATCCAGCACAGTGGATGGAACGAAAATCGCATCCCGCATTGCCATGAACCAAGCAGCTTGTCCTCCGCCCCATACGGCCGGTCCATGAACTCGGGATCGGGCACCCAGGAGGGCGTCGGGCTGAATGGCCTGTTGCTTGCCGGTCGACCATTGCAAGAGGCGCTTCCGGCACTGGCCTTGATCAATCAGGGCCACCCACTGGAGTCGACCTGGTGTGCGCTGGGCCTTGGCGGTCCTGCGGCGCTGCGCCAGCGGGCGCTCGGGTTTCCCGATTTGCACGCCGCCGTCACTGCCTGGGCAGCTGATTCGGGGGTTGAGGCGAACTGGGTCGAGTTGTTGTGGCACCTGTACATTCCGCTGACCGACTGGCTCGGGCCGCGCATTCAGGCATCGCGCAACTCCGGCCGCGCCCATCTGTTGGGGCTTTCAGCACCCCAAGGCGCGGGCAAATCCACACTCGAGAAGATTCTTCAGCTGCTGTTCGAACGCCGCTGCGGGCTCAATACCCTGGGATTTTCTCTGGACGACCTGTACCTCACACGCGCCGAGCGCGAGGACTTGGCGACCCGCGTGCATCCACTGCTTGTCACCCGGGGCGTGCCTGGTACCCATGACCACCGGCTGGGCGTGCGCCTGCTACATCACCTGTGTGGACGCGATGGGACGCAGGTTAGGGTTCCACGGTTCGATAAGTCCGTGGACGACCGCGCGCCGCAGGCGCGCTGGCAAGGCGCATCGGCCGATGCGGATGTGGTGATTTTCGAGGGCTGGTGCGTGGGAGCGACGCCCCAAAAAGAGGCAGATCTCGCTGATCCGTGTAATGAATTGGAGCGCAATGAGGACCCGCAAGGCACCTGGAGACATTTTGTAAATGCTCAGTTGGAGGGCCCGTATCGGCGCCTGTTCGACCCGATCGATACATTGATTTACTTGAGCGTGCCAGATTTTTCTGTGGTGGCGCACCACCGTTTACAGCAAGAAGAAGCGCTGGCGATGCGGCTGCAGAGGACGAGTTCAGGCACGGAATTAGCACAGAGCCGACTCATGAAACGCACCGACATCGAACGATTTGTACAGCACTACCAGCGCATCACCGAGCACATGTTGCGCACCCTGCCGAGCCGTGCCGATGTCCATATTGCCCTGAACGAGGCGCGGCTGCCCATTTCGGTCGGTGTGATGACGACGGCTGATACAGCTCCCGGGGGCGGGGCCCAAGGTGATGGGGATAGCGCTTGAGCCGGTTCGCGTTACCGCCGGTCCCGCCACCCGCGGACTGGCTTGTGTTCACCGACCTGGATGGCACTTTACTGGACCACCACGACTACTCACACCAGGCTGCCGCTGGAGCCCTGAAGGCGCTCGGTGCGGCTGGAGTTCCGATGATTCCGGCCACCAGCAAGACGGTCGCCGAGTGGCTCTTGCTGCGGGACCGACTCGGCTTTAAGGGCCCGTTGGTGGCCGAAAATGGGGCGGTGATCGCGGCTCCCAAGGACAGCCTGGAGGCGGTGTTGGTCATAGGGCCCGAGTGCCAAACGGTCGCGGACCTGGGGGTCCGTTGCCTTGGAACACCGAGGGACCGCATTCGCGCCGTGCTGGACGGGCTGCGTGAAGCGGGCGCTTCGTTCGAGACGTTTTTCGACCTGGGAGCGGCCGGCGTTGCGCGAGTGACCAAGCTCGCACCAGATGAAGCCGCCCGTGCCTGCGAACGGCTGGCTTCGGAGCCCCTGCTGTGGTCCGGGACCGAGGCCGAGCGGGCGCAGTTTCTGGATCGACTGCCGGGCCATCGCCTGCGGGCGGTACAAGGTGGTCGCTTCCTTCATGTGATGGGAAACGTAGACAAGTCGGTGGCCATGGGCCGCTGGGTCGAGTTCTACGCGCGCCAGTGGGGGCGCCGCCCGTTTGTGATTGCCCTTGGGGATAGCCCCAACGACTTAGACATGCTGGGTGCAGCAGACCTTGGCATCGCGGTGCGAGCAGCCAACGGGCGGCACCTGAAGGCCGACCCAGAAAAGCCGCTGTGGTGTGTTGATCAGGCGGGCCCAGCCGGCTGGCAGATGGCATTTGATACCCTTTTTGCGGCAGCCAAGGAGCGCGAGCGTCGTGTCTGACTTTCTTCAAAACGGTGTCATCACCACCTTGCACCGGCTGAGGGACCAACCGGTCGAGCAGCTCGAATCCGAGTTGGTGGCCTTTTCTGGCCGCAGACCCATGGCGCTGATTTTGCCGTGCCTGTATTCAGAGCTGGAAGGCCCGGCCATGCCGCACATCGTCGACGAATTGGCCAAGGTGCCTTACCTGGAGCAAATCGTGGTGGGACTGGACAGGGCGTCTCCCGCCGAATTCGACAAGGCGCGCAAGTTTTTTTCCCGTCTGCCGCAAGACGTTAGTATCCTCTGGAACGATGGACCCCGGTTGCAGGCCATCGACCGGCAGCTCAGCGAGGCGGGCCTTGCCCCCCGCCAGTTGGGCAAAGGACGCAATGTCTGGTATTGCATGGGGCATGTGCTGGCGTGTGATCGCGTGGCCGCTGTGGCACTCCATGACTGTGACATCTTGACCTACAAGCGGGAAATTCCTGCCCGGCTGCTGTACCCACTGGTCCACCCCCGTTTCAACTACACCTTCTGCAAGGGGTACTATGCGCGGGTCACCGAAGAAAAGCTCAACGGACGAGTGACCCGCCTGTTCTATACCCCGATGGTAAAGGCGCTGACACGGATCATCGGGCACGTGGACTACCTCGAATTTTTGGCCAGCTTTCGCTACGCCCTATCAGGCGAGTTCGCCATGCAAACCGAAGTGGTGCGCGAGATCAGGATTCCGAGCGACTGGGGCCTCGAGGTGGGGGTGCTTTCGGAGGTGTACCGCAACTACTCGAACAAGCGCATTTGTCAGGTGGACATCGCGGACCACTACGACCACAAGCACCAGCCACTGTCGGCGGGAGACCCCGATCTTGGCCTTTCCCGCATGAGCCGCGACATCGCCAAGTCGATCTATCGAAAATTGGCGACCCAGGGCATCACGTTTTCGAATGAGTTTTTCCGCACCATCAAGGCGACCTACTTTCGAACTGCCCTGGATTACGTTGAACACTATGCCGCAGAAGCGGCCATCAATGGCCTCAGCTTCGATCGGCACGCCGAGGAAGAGGCCATCGAAGTGTTCGTGCAGAGCATTATCGATGCCGGCCAGGATTTTCTGGCCAACCCGCTGGAGGCGCCATTTATCCCGAACTGGAACCGCGTGGTGAGTGCCTTGCCGGAGGTTGGCGGTGCGTTGATTGACGCCGTGCGCGCAGACGCCTAGACAGGATCTTGCACGGGCCTGGGTTTTACCCATACCGCTTGGTAGGGCGCCAGGTTCAGGGTGCCACCGACCGTTCTCAGACTGGCTCCGGTCAATAGGTTGGTAACCTCCTCAGGCGGCACGTCGTTTGGCCAAACATCGGACAATTGAACAGCGCGTTCGAAACGGGTGACGTTGAACAGCGCCAACAGCACCTCGGTGCCAGAAGGATCCCTGCGCTCAATGGCAAACACCTGGTCGTCGGCGGACAGCACCCGCTGCGGACCGTCGGGATGAAACGCCGCCTCTCCGCGCCGCACACGCAGCGCTGACAGGAGCGCCTGCATGACCTGCCGCGTGCTGCTGCCGTCTTTCCCGATCAAGTACTCCAATTCGGCCCGATCCCATTTGCGGCGATTGATGGCCCGGGTCACGCCACTGGATTCCACCCCTCGGTAATCGTTCGGGGTGGCCACCATCGAGTGGAAGTAGACCGCTGGTATACCCTGCATGCTGACCATGATCAGCTGCGACAGCATCAAGCGGGGAATCTGCCATTCGTCGGGCGCGTGGTAGGGATCGCGGAAGGCGTCGAACAGCGAAATGTTCAACTCGTATGGGCTTTCGCTGCCATCAGGGTTGCGTTTAAAGCTCGTGAAGCCACCGCGCTCGCGCATGTCCTGCATCAGTATGCGCACTTCATCTTCGGGAACGATCCCTTCCAGTGGGCGCACACCGATGCCGTCGTGAGAAGCGACAAAATTCACGAAGGAGCACCCCGGAGGCGGGGGCTCAAGGGCCCGGGCCCACGCGTTCAGATAGCGCGCATTGCCCGTGTGAATTGCATGGAGCAGCAGCGGTGGCAGGCTGAATTGATACACCAGCTGGGCTTCGTCACTGTCGCCGAAATAGCTGATGTTCTCTGCATGCGGCACGTTCGTTTCGGTGAGCAATAGGGTTCCGGGTGCCGCTTCGCTCAGCAGGTCGCGGAACAGCTTGATCACCTGGTGGGTCTGTTCCAGATGGATGCACGGGGTGCCGAGCGCCTTCCACAGGTACGCAACAGCGTCCAATCGCACGATGCGGGCACCGTGGCGAACGTACTCCAAGAGGATGTCGACGAATTCGAGCAAGACCTCCGGGTTCGCGTAGTTGAGGTCGATCTGGTCATGGCTGAAGGTCGCCCAAAGGTACCGGAGACCCCGGTGGGTGTGGACTTCGGCCAGCAGGGGGTGCGTGCGTGGGCGCACCACCAAAGCCAGATCGTCGGTTGGATCCGCTTCGATGAAGTAGTCGCAATAGGGCGTGACATTGTTGATATAGTCAGCGAACCAGAGGCTTTCCCGCGATACATGGTTGAGAACCAGATCGAACATCAGGTCGAAGTGCAGGCGCAGTTCATGAATGTGACTCCATTGCCCCAGTCGAGGGTTGACTACGCGGTAATCGATCACCGAAAAGCCGTCGTCGGAGCTGTACGGAAAGAACGGTAAGAGGTGCAGGGTGCTGAACGCACCCTTGAGGTGTTCAGTGGCGAATTGGCGCAGGGTTTCCAGTGGCCACTGGTCCGGTGCCTGGATCTGGTCTCCATAGGTGATCAGGATGGCATCCGTCTCGTCCCAGTGCGCCGCATCTAGGCCCGTCTGGGTCAGCGCCCGGTGCTGGGTGACTTTCTGCTCAACGCGCGAGAGCACCTCATCGGCTCGGCTCTCCCCGTACAGCCCTTTGAGCCGGCTACGCAGCCGGGCACGAAGCATGTCGGTCAATTCCGTCATGGCCCGTACCAAAGAGCGCGGACCTGAAGCCACGGCAGGTCGTCGATGGCATCGTTGAGTCGCGCGCGCAGTGCATCCGCGTCCTGTGCATCGCTCAGCAGGCCGCGTGGCAAGTGCAACTCGACCTGCACGCGTCCTCCCAGATAGTGCAGCACCAACTCCTGAAGCTGCGTGATTTCAACGATGTCCGCCCACCGCTGCATCAGCAAATGGTGGATTTCGGCCCGTGGCGGGCGCAACGGGGGCGGGCCAGAATCCCCGGCAGCCTGCATGTCCACATCGTCCTCGGAGTCGATGTGGGGTGTGACGTCCTGCACCGCATGAAAGGCGTCCAGCAGCCGCCGAGACACACAATCGCCAATGTGGTGGCCCTCGGAGACACTGATCCTCGGGTCGACCTGGATGTGCAAATCGAGGATGACCTTGCTGCCACTGCGCCTGCTGCGCAAGCTGTGAACCGCACGCACTCCGGGTGTTTCCCCTGCAACCTGATGGATGGCACGCACCTCCTCTTCCGGCAACGCAGTGTCCACCAATTCCAGCAGGCTCGACACCAGCAACTTCCAGCCTACCCAAGCAATCATCGCGCCGACTCCAAGCGCCGCCAGCGCGTCCACCGCAGGCCAGCCTGCAAGCACCCCCAGACCACCGATCAACACGACAACGGAGGACAAAGAATCCGTG
The DNA here is from genome assembly GCA_002408105.1 of Gammaproteobacteria bacterium UBA5338. Lineage (GTDB taxonomy): Bacteria > Pseudomonadota > Gammaproteobacteria > Pseudomonadales > UBA5862 > UBA5862. The sequence goes on from DHQM01000026.1 coordinate 10,156, forward strand.
CGGCTGTGCCAGGCGTTTGCCACCAGCAGGCTGGAACCGATCCGATTGCCGGCGGCTTTGGTGAAGCGGAATATCCACTCGTTCACCAGGATGGAAACGCAGGCCACCGCCAGCACCGGCATGCCAAGCGGTGGGGTGGTGGGTGGATTCGCGAGCCGCATCAGCCCTTCGTAGGCCACACCCCCAGCGATGGCCATCAACACTGCACCCAGCAGCGTGGTGCCTAAGGTCTCAAAGCGCTCATGGCCATAGGGATGGTCTGCATCGGGTGCCTGGCGCGCGACCCGTGCGAACAGCAGCACCAACAGGTCAGTCGCCAGATCGGACAGCGAATGCACCCCATCGGCCACCAACGCCGCGGAGTGCGCCACCGCTCCGACTGCCAGCTTGAGCAAGGCCAGCAGCGCGTTGAGCAACGCGCCATAGAGGGTCACGCGCGTGGCAGTAGAAATTGCGGTGGCGGGGTCAGACATCCTGGGGCAGACTGCGGCAGTTGCTGTGGAGACAATTGATGGGGTGGCCGAGGGTGAGAGTCACTTTCGAGTACAGCGCTACTCGACGCCTGAACCCGCCTTCTGCGGTTGGATTGTGGCGCGGAAAAATACCATAGGCGGCGGCGGACTCCAAAACCGGCCCACCACTGCGTTTTCCTTGACGAATTCCTTGACGAACGGGCCAATCTGGGGTTTGGGGTTGCGAGGTTATGCACATCACGGGCCATCCTCGATCAGTTGTCAAGAGTTTGAAACAATGATCTCTGAAACCCAGACACTGTTTGTAAGGCAATGTTTTTTAATGACATTTTAATTGATCGAAATTTAAACAATTTGCTGAGAAGCACAGTTTACGCATGGTAACGACAGTTACCGACCACTTATCCAGGAAGTTATCCACAGGCCCTGTGAGTAGAACGCGTAACCCCGCGTGACGCCAGGGTTACAGCCGCGTTGCCGAATCCGCGGGAAAAAAATGCTTGACGGTTACCATCGATTTTGCGCACTTCATGGGAGAGGTAAGGTGCCCGATATGGGTGCATCGCTCGCCGATATTGATCGGCAGCGGTGCGCTTGCAATCCGCTTGGCCGGGCCCCTATCTTAGTTCTTAGGCGTCTGCGGCCTTCCGGTCGGCCGTGTGACCTTGCGGGCGTGGATATGACTAGAATGGCCATGAATAATGATCCATAACCAAATGATTAAAAATACTATTTGTTGCCTTATCTGTGGCCTCGTATCAGCGTGGGCCTCGGCGGCTCAACCCGGGGACGCACACGCAGGTGCGCTTCCCTATGAGTTGGGTTACCAACTCGGCCAGTGGTGGTCACAGTGGCAGGGCGAACCCCCGGACGGAGCCTCACTCACCCGTGGGTTTGAAGATGGCATCGCGGGTGTGGCGCGTCGTCGACCGGAACAGGCGGTCGAAGACGCATGGGCTGCGCTGCAGGCGGAGTACGCGAGACAACACACCGCGCAAGCGGAGCGTCAGCTCGCCATGGGGGAAGGCTGGCGTGACGCCTACGCCCAGCAGGTCGCGGTGCGGGAGCTGGAGAGTGGCACCCTGTACCGGGTGCTGAGCCGGAGCGAAGGCCCGCGGCCTGCCCTCCGTGATCGGGTGTTGGTGCACTATCGGGCCAGCCTACCGGACGGCCGTGTGTTGGCTGACAGTTTTGTGACCGGAAAACCCGTTCAGGTGCGGGTCGAAGACACCTTTTCTGGTTGGCGCGATGCCCTTCAGCAGATGACAGTCGGGTCGCGCTGGGAGTTGGTGATTCCGCCTGAAGCGGCGTTCGGCGTGACACCTCCGCACCCGGACATCCCGCCCAACGCCACCATGATCATCCAGGTCGAATTGGTCGACTTGCTCGGTTCGGCTGTGCCCGCTGGATCCTGATTCCTCTCCCAAGGTTGGGAGCCAGCTTCAAGCCCATTCAGTATTTTTGCGCCGCGGGCGCATGTACGGCAGGATCAGCCCCAAGACCAGCCCCAATAAGATGGCCCCCGCGCCGAAATAGAATTCGTTGCTGGCGACCTTTTGTTCGAGTTGGCTGACCTTGGCTTGGGCCAATTCGAGGTTGTCCTTCATCTGCTGGTTCTGTTGCAGCAGCTGCCGGTTCTGGGCATCGGTCTGGATGGCGTTGGCCGACAGCGTACGGATTTCCTGTAACTGCAGCGCCAAGGTCTCTGTTTCCTGCTGCAGAGCCTCATATTGGGCGCTGAGCCCTTCGTGCTTGGCTTCAAGCTCCGTGTAGGCCGCTCGGCTCTCTTCCAAGGCCGACTGGGCGGCAGTCAGGGCTGCGTTTGCTTCGCGCAGTCGGATCGAAAAAGGCGCCGAACGGCGCAGGTAGTTGGCGCGTAGCCAACCTTCTTCGGCACCGACTTTTGCTTTGACCCAACCGTCCTCTGTTTCTCCGAGCAACTCGACCTCGGTACCGCTGTCCAGCAACTGAAGAATGCGCCACTGGGAGCCTGGTCCTGCGCGGAAATCAAACCGCCAACTGTCGGTGACGTAGGCTGTTTCCGCGGCGGCCGGTACGGCCCAGGTGCTGGCCAGAACGGCGAGGAGTGTAACCGACGCTGTGGTCCTCAGAAGACGCACCAAGAAGCCTCCTATCGACTGTAAAAACCACCATTGTATCCGTGGCAGGCGGACACCAGAAGCACGGGCCATCGGTTGCTGCAGCGCGGCGGTCAGGGCAGTACTTGTTTGAACGGCTTCACCAGCACTTCGGCATAGACCCCACCTTGCTTGTACGGGTCGGCTGCTGCCCAGGCTTTAGCGGCGTCAAGGGAGGCAAACTCCGCCACCACCAAACTGCCGTTGTATCCGGCGGGGCCTGGGTCGGGAGAATCGATGGCAGGGTGGGGACCGGCCAGCACCAGGCGACCCTCCTCTTGAAGGCTGCGCAGGCGCTCTAGGTGCGCTGGGCGGTGGCGCTGCCGGAGCGCCAGGCTGTCCTCGACGTCAGTGGACAGGATTGCATACAGCATCGTTCGGCGGCCTATTGACGGGCAAAGAAAGGGTGAATCCTATCAGGGCGTCTTGCTGGGGGCTTCGGTGGCACTGCTGGACTCGGTTTCGCGAATGTAGCGCAGCAAGTAGATGGTTTGGCCGACCAGAAAAAGGAGCGTTAAACCCAGGCTGCCGAAGACCTTGAAATCCACCCAGATGCCCGGATGCCAGAAGGCGACGTACAGGTTGGCCGTCCCGGTCACGACAAACAACCCGACCCAGGCCAGGTTCAATCGGTTCCAAACCGCTTTGGGCAGCTCGATTGCGTGCCCCATGGCACGCTCGATGAGGCTGCGGTCGGTGAGGAGCTGGCTGCCAAGAAAGACCAGCGCGAAAAGCCAGTTGACCAGTGGTGCTTTCCACTTGAGAAAGGTTTCGTCACGCAAGGCCAGCGTCAATCCGCCAAACAGAAGCACGGCGGCCAGCGTGGCCCAGTGGCTTTTCTGCAGCCTTCGGTGGCGCAGCCAAAGGTAGCCGTAGTGGAGGCCGGTTGCGCCGATCAGAACGGCGGTTGCGACATAGATGTCGAACAGCTTGTACGCGACGAAAAAGAAGATCAGCGGGAGGAAGTCGAAGAGCTGCTGCATGGCCGAACCCAGGGTGACAGAGTGATACCATGCAGTCTATGAACCCCAACGCATCGCCGCAACGCTTCGACCTACACTGCCACTCCACGGCCTCCGATGGCGTCCTCAGTCCCCAGGAGATTCTGGAGCGGGCCGACGCCCAAGGCGTTGCCCTGCTTGCGATCACTGACCACGATACGGTGGCAGGGGTGCGCGCCCTGCTGGATGCGGATTTTGCCGTCGGCACAGCCCTGTTGCCGGGAATCGAATTGACCTGCACAGATGGCCAGCGGGTGCTGCACTTGGTCGGTTTGGGCATTGATGTCGATGATGGCACCCTGGGGCAGCACCTCGACACGCTCATTGCCACGCGCATGGAACGGGCCGATTCGATTCTCGACCAGTTGAGAAAGAGGCGGCTGCCACTGGAGTGGAGCCAGGTCGAGGCGGCGGCGGGTGGAGCCCCTCCAGGGCGTGTCCACTTCGCTCGCGTCCTGGTCGAATGTGGCGCGGCAGATTCGGTCTCACAAGCCTTCAAGCGCTACCTTGCGGACGGCAAGTTGAGGCTTGGCAACACCCCATGGCCCAGCCTGGACTCCGCCGTCGCGGCCATCATCGGGGCGGGGGGCGTCGCTGTGCTGGCCCACCCGCGCCACTACAACTTGACCAGAACACGGGCTCTGGCCTTGCTGCGCCGCTTCGTGTCCGCGGGCGGGGAGGCGATCGAAGTGATCTCGGGTGCCAACAGCCCGCTCAATGATATTCAGCGGTGGAGCCGGACGGCGGACGAGCTGGGGTTGCTGGTGTCGGCAGGCAGTGACTTTCACGCCCCGAGCAGCTGGTGTGAACTGGGGAAATTTCCGTCGCTGCCGGGGTGCAATGCGCCGGTCTGGGAGCACCCCAAGCTGCATCGCTGGGTCGACGCTGAGGTTGGTCGGTTGGTGTGCGGCGCCGCGTTCGCCGACATGGGCCGGTCGCACGCGGCGGATGAGAGGAACAACGCATGAGCCAGTACTTTCAGGTCCACCCGGACAACCCGCAGCGGCGCTTGCTGCGTCAATCGGTAGACATCCTGGGGCGAGATGGGGTCATTGCTTACCCCTCAGATTCGGCCTATGCGCTCGGTTGTCGAGTCGGCAACAAACAGGGGGCCGATCGCATTCGCCAGCTGCGTCGACTGCCGCCGGAGCACAACTTTACCCTGGTGTGCCGTGACCTCTCCGAGTTGGCGACCTATGCCAAGGTCGACAACGATGTATTTCGGCTCCTGAAAACCCACACGCCGGGCCCCTATACCTTCCTGCTGACGGCAACCAAAGAGGTGCCGCGGCGGTTGGTGCACCCGAAGCGAAAAACCATTGGCATCCGGGTGCCTGACCACCGCATCGTCCAAGCACTGCTCGAGGAGATGGGCGAACCGCTCATGAGCGTGAGCTTGATTCTCCCCGGAGAGGACGCGCCCATGAACGACCCTGTCGAGATCCGCACCCAGTTGGAACACCAGCTGGACTTGGTGATTGATGGCGGGACCTGTCCCGCTGTGCCGACCACTGTGGTTGACTTGTCCGAACGCCCACGAATTTTGCGCTACGGGGGGGGCGATCCGACGCCGTTCGAAGCGCTCACGGACGAATGAAGCCAAACGCGGCGGACGGGCTTATACTGTCGCGTTTGCGCCCACCTTCAGCAGCCTGGTGGTTGCACCATTTGGACCGAGAGAGCCCAGTTTGAGTACCGTTGATCCACACCGCCGCGTTCTCTCCGGAATGCGGCCGACTGGCCAACTGCATTTAGGACACCTGAGTGTCGTGCGCAATTGGGCCCGGCTGCAACACGAGTACGAGTGTTTTTTTTTCGTGGCGGATTGGCACGCACTCACGACCGACTACGAACAGCCCGCACAGCTTGAATCCAATGCCATCGACATGGTGGTTGATTGGCTTGCGGTCGGGATCAACCCCTCGGCCGCCACTGTATTCATTCAATCCCAGGTTCCAGAGCACGCCGAACTGCATTTGTTGCTGTCCATGATCACCCCACTGGGTTGGCTCGAGCGCGTGCCGAGCTACAAGGACCAACAAGAACAGCTGCGTGACCGGGACCTGGCCACCTACGGTTTTCTTGGCTACCCGCTGCTCCAGAGCGCAGACATCTTGATGTACCGCGCCGGGGCCGTGCCCGTCGGCGCCGACCAGGTCGCGCATGTAGAGGTGACCCGCGAAATTGCCCGGCGGTTCAACCACTTTTATGGTCGCGAACCAGGCTTTCGTGAAAACGCAGAGGCGGCAGCGCGCAAGATGGGCAAAAAGAACGCACGCCTGTACCTGGAGTTGCGCCGGGCGTACCAGGAACAAGGCGACAACGAGGCTCTGGGGAAAGCCCAGGCATTGGTTCGCGAGCAGCAGAACATTTCACTCGGAGACCGCGAAAGGTTGCTGGGGTACTTGGAAGGGGAAGGCAAGCAAGTGCTGCCCGAACCACTGGCGCTGCTCACCGAGCACCCCAAAATGCCGGGGCTCGATGGCCGCAAGATGTCGAAATCCTACGGCAATACGCTGTCGCTGCGTGAAGCGCCCGCTGACATCGAATCGAAAATTCTGACCATGCCGACCGATCCTGCACGGGTTCGTCGGACCGATCCTGGCACACCGGAAAAGTGCCCGGTGTGGGAGTTGCACCAGGTGTACAGTGACGACGAAGTGCGTGCTTGGGTGCAAGCCGGCTGTCGCAGCGCCACAATCGGGTGTGTGGATTGCAAGCGCCCGATCGTTGAGGCGGTGCAGAACCAGTTGGCCCCCATCCAGGAGCGGGCGCGCGAGTATGCCCAAGACCTGATGCTGGTGCGCAACATCCTGAAAGAGGGCGCCGAACGGGCCCGCGAGGAGGCCCGCGACACCATGGACGAGGTGCGTTCTGCGATGGGTCTGCGGTACCGCTGAATCCCACAACCGACCAAGCGGACGAACCCCCAATGCACCACCCCGAGCCTCCCATGCCCGGTGCGACGGTCGACGTTTTGGACGGGCCTGCGCAGCAACGGGAAATGCCCTTCGCGCTCGTCTACGGGCAGGACTACACCAAGATACCCGAAGACCTCTACATCCCGCCCGACGCCCTGGAAGTTTTCCTTGACGCGTTTTCCGGGCCACTCGACCTCTTGCTCTACCTCATCCGCCGCCAGAACATGGACATCCTCGATGTCGAGGTGGCCGAGATCACCCGTCAGTACATTGAGTACATCGACCTGATGAAGGCCACACGGTTCGAGCTGGCTGCTGAATACCTGGTGATGGCTGCAATGCTGGCGGAGATCAAATCCCGCATGCTCCTTCCACGACCGGAGCTGGGAGAAGAAGAGGAAGACCCCCGGGCCGAGCTGATCCGCCGCTTGCAGGAATACGAGCGGTTTAAGCGCGCGGCCCAAGACCTCGACAGCCTGCCACGTCTGGAGCGAGACCTGTTCGTTGCGCAGAGTACCCCCCCGACCCAGGAACAGGCCGCCAAGCCGCTGCCACAGGTATCGCTGACAGAGCTGCTCCGCGCCCTGGGCGAAGTGCTGAAGCGCGCCGAAATGTTCGAGCACCACCGTATATCGCGGGAAACGTTGTCGACCCGTGAGCGCATGGGGCAGATTCTCGATCAGTTGCGGGAAAGCCCAACAGAATTTGTGGCATTCACCCGACTTTTCCACCGTGACGAGGGGCGCCATGGCGTGGTCGTGACCTTTCTGGCACTGATGGAACTGGTCAAAGAGGTCCTGGTCGAGGTTGTCCAGGCGGCTCCACTTGCACCCATCCACGTGCGCGGAAAGTCACGATGAGCGCTGACCCCGAGCAGCGGACACCTGGCCTCGCAGCGGTGCTGGAAGCCCTGTTGCTGGCCGCAGATGCCCCTTTGTCGCTTGACCAGATGCAGCAGGTTTTTGACCTGGATGAACGACCCGACAAGGCCGAATTGCGCGCCGCGCTGGGATCGCTCGAATCCGCCTGCAGCGACCGGACTTATCAATTGGTTGAGGTGGGCAGTGGCTATCAGTATCGAATCCGCGGCGCCTACGCCCGTTGGGTGTCTCGGCTGTGGGAGGACAAACCGGCACGTTACTCGCGTGCGCTGCTTGAAACCTTGGCCCTGATCGCATACCGCCAACCCATCACCCGAGGGGAAATCGAAGCCGTTCGCGGTGTGGCGGTGAGTTCGCAGATCATCCGCACCCTCAGTGAGCGGGATTGGGTTCGCATCGTTGGACACCGCGAGGTGCCTGGTCGTCCCGCATTGTACGCCACCACCCGCGGGTTTCTTGACCACTTCAACCTCAAAAGCCTGGACGAGTTGCCTGCCCTGGCGGAGCTGACCGACCTCGATAAGGTGCACGCGGAGTTCGACTTCGACCCTCCGAATCCAGCCGCGCAAGCCGCCGGCCCAAGTGTGAGCGACCCCGACCACAATGGATCTGAAGATGGCCGATCAACCCACTGAAAAACTTCAAAAAGTGCTTGCCCGAGCGGGCGTCGCCTCGCGCCGCGAGGCGGAAGGCTGGATACAGTCCGGGCGGGTCCAGGTGAATGGGGACACGGCCCAACTCGGTGACCGAGTCGATGCCGCTGCCGAGATCCATGTGGACGGCAAACCGCTGTCTGGGCGCCGCCGCGCAAGCCAGCGCACCCGAGTGCTGCTGTACCACAAACCTGCAGGCGAGGTGACGACAAGGGTTGATCCTGAAGGGCGCCCCACGGTGTTTCGCCACCTGCCGCGGGTCTTTCCCGGACGCTGGATTGCCGTCGGTCGGCTCGACATCAACACCACTGGCTTGATGCTGTTTACGACCGACGGTGAGTTGGCGCATCGGCTGATGCATCCAGGGACCCCCCTTGACCGCGAATACTTGGTTCGGGTGTTCGGCGAGGTGGATGCCGACATGCGCCAGCGTTTGGCTACGGGTGTGCTGCTTGAGGATGGGGTGGCCCGCTTTACTGACCTGCGCGCGGGGGAAGGTGATGGAGTGAACCGCTGGTACTACGTGGTGACCTTGGAGGGACGCAATCGCATTGTGCGGCGGCTGTTTGAATCCCAGGGGCTCCAGGTCAACCGGCTGAAACGGGTCCGGATCGGGCCCATTTTTCTGCCCTCGGCAGTGCGTCAGGGACGCAGCCGGGAACTGACCGGTGAGGAAATTGAGGAACTCTGCGCATTTACCGGGCTGCCGCTTCCAGCCGAATATGGCCCCCCAGATGCTGCGGCAGTGCGACGGGACAGCAAACCCCGCCCTCAGCAAAAATCTCGCCGCCGAAACCGCTGAGGCTCAAGCCGGCACTTCCTGGTCGAGCGACTGCGAC
>DHQM01000027.1 GCA_002408105.1 Gammaproteobacteria bacterium UBA5338
CTCATTGCGGACTTGATGCGACCCAGCCAATGGATCACAGGCCCCGCCGCCCGCAACGATGTCCAGCGTCTGCGGGCCCGTAGCTCAGCCGTGGTCACCGGGGTGGGTACGGTTCTGGCCGATGACCCACAGCTCACTGTGCGCGGGGCTGCACTCGAGACGTCGGTGCGCCAACCCATTCGCGTGGTGCTCGACAGCCAGTTGCGCACACCGGCCCACGCACGGCTGTTCCAGACCACAAGCCCGGTGTACATCTTCACCAGCGTGCACGGTGCCCGGTCCCCGGCACGGCGCGCATTGGAAGCCGCCGGCGCACGGGTCGAAACCCTTCCCACCACCCCGCAGGAACGGCTGGACCTCACCGCCGCACTGGACCGACTGGCCGAAATCGGCTGCAACGAAATCCTGGTTGAAGCCGGCGCCACGCTCTCGGGGGCCTGGCTGGAAGCCGAAGCGGCCGACGAACTCTGGATCTACGTCGCGCCCACCTTGCTTGGCCCAGGCGCCCAAGGCCTGTATAACACCGCCTCCATCGACCAGATGGCCGCGCGGCGCCGGCTGCAAATCGACGAGGTCCGCAAAATCGGCGCCGACTGGCGGATTCGTGCCCGGCCCTGCGCCGCTGACGACGGGAACTAGCCATGTTTACAGGCATTGTGCAATCGGTTGGACACATCCAATCCACCGAGTCCCGTGGCGGAGACCAGCGCTTCACCGTTCATGGGGGCAACCTGAACCTCAGGCGCTGCCAGCTCGGCGACAGCATTGCGGTCAGCGGAGTTTGCCTGACCGCAGTCGAGTTGGCGCCGCCACTGTTCAGTGTCGACTTGTCTCTCGAGACCTTGCGGCTGAGTGCGCTGGCCGCACTCAAGCCGGCAGACGCGGTCAACCTGGAACTCGCCCTGACCCTCGACACCCCTCTGGGCGGCCACCTGGTGAGCGGTCATGTCGATGGACTCGGTGTCGTGGTGGCGCTCGACCGCCAGGCGCGGTCGACCCGCATGGGCATCGAAGTTCCGCCCGACCTGTCGCGCTACATCGCTAGCAAGGGGTCGATCACCCTGGATGGCGTCAGCCTCACCGTCAACGCGGTGGCCGGCAACCGCTTCGAAGTGAACCTCATCCCGCACACACTGGAATCCACCACCTTGCACAGCTTTTCTGTGGGGCGGCGCGTGAACATCGAGGTTGACCTCGTCGCCCGCTACCTTGAGCGCCTGTTGCAGCGGGGTGATGAAGCGAAAGACGCGCCCCAGGGCGTGACCGCTGAACTGTTGGCACGCGGCGGCTTCGGCACCCCCGAGACCCGTTGAACCCAACGCCAGAACGAACCAATCAGGAGCGCATCACCATGGAGCTCAACCCAACCGACGAATTGATCGAAGACATTCGTCAGGGCCGTATGGTCATCCTGATGGACGACGAGGACCGCGAAAATGAGGGCGACCTCATCATGGCGGCCAGTGCGGTGCGTACCGAGGACATCAACTTCATGGCCCGCAATGCCTGCGGACTGGTCTGCCTGACCTTGACCGAAGACCGCTGCCGCCAACTGCAGCTGCCGTTGATGGTTGACCGCAACCGAACGCGCTACTCCACCAACTTCACCGTATCCATCGAGGCCGCCGAGGGCGTGACCACGGGCATTTCCGCGGCTGACCGGGCGCGCACGGTGCAAGCCGCCGTCTCCCCCACCGCGCGGCCAGAGGACATTGTGCAACCCGGCCACATTTTTCCGATCATGGCGCAGCCCGGGGGGGTGCTCACCCGCGCTGGACACACCGAAGCAGGATGCGACCTGGCGCGCCTGGCCGGCTTCGAGCCCGCTGCGGTCATTGTCGAAATCATGAACAGCGATGGAACCATGGCCCGGCGCCCCGAGTTGGAGGTCTTTGCGCAAACCCACGGCATCAAGATCGGCACCATCGCCGACCTCATCCATTATCGGATGCTGAACGAGCAGACAGTTCGGCGCATCAGCGAACACCGAGTGGAAACAGCGTACGGGGAATTTCGTTTTTACGCCTACCGCGATGAAATCAGTGGTGAGGTGCATTTCGCCCTGGCCATGGGCGAGGTCGCAACCGATGAGCCGGTGCTGGTGCGCGTGCAGCAAACCGATACCCTGCGTGACATCCTGCAAGTCCATCGGCCCGGCCCCCACAGCTGGTCGGTGCACGAAGCGCTCACCCGGATCGCCGCCGAGCAGCGGGGCGTGCTGGTGCTCATCGCCCCCAGCGAAACCACCGACAGCATCCTGCAACAACTCAAGTGGCTCGGCGGGGAAGGCAAGCGCAACGATACCCACCAGCGCCAGAACGTCATCTTTACCGTGGGCGCGGGGTCGCAGATCCTGCGTGAGCTTGGTGTGCGCAGCATGCGCCTGATGAGTTCGCCAGTAAAATACAATGCCATCTCCGGATTTGACCTAAAAGTTTCGGAGTACGTCGATATCGGCGCCCCCGACCCAAGCTGACCACCCAGACCCAGTACGCGAGGACCCCATGCACACCATCGAAGGACAACTGACCCCCCCGGATGCGCGCTTCGCGCTTGTGGCCGGACGCTTCAATGCCTTTGTAGTCGAGGCACTGATCAGCGGTGCCCACGATGCCCTCGTCCGCCATGGTGTGGCTCCCGACGACATCACGTTGGTTCGGGTTCCGGGCGCATATGAGTTGCCGCTGGCGGTACAGAAAGTCGCCGACACCGAACAGTACGATGCCATCATCGCCCTTGGTGCCGTCATCCGCGGCGGCACCCCGCACTTCGAGCACGTCGCCGGAGCCTGTGTCAGGGGGTTGTCCCAGGTGAGCCTTGAAGCCGGTACGCCCGTCGCCTTTGGCGTGCTGACCGTCGACAGTATTGAGCAGGCCATTGAGCGCGCCGGCACCAAGGCCGGCAACAAGGGGGCGGAAGCAGCGATGTCCGCTCTGGAAATGGTCAGCCTGATGCGCCAATTGGACCAAGGTGCCGAATGACCGCGGAACCGGCCCCTCCAACCGGCAGGAAAAGCACACCCTACACCCGCACGCGGGCGCGGCAGCTGGCCCTTCAGGCGCTTTATCAGTGGGAGCTGGCGGGAGGAACCGCGGCGGAAATCGAGCAGCAGTTTCTTGCCGAACAAAACACCAAGCGCACAGACCTCGGCTACTTTCATGACCTGCTGAAAGATGCGATCGGGCAAAATGACACCCTTCGCGAAGCGATCGAGCCACTGCTCGATCGCCCATGGCAGCGGCTCGATCCCATCGAACGCTCGGTGCTGCGCATCGGCGCATACGAGTTGCGCGAACGGCTCGAAGTCCCCTACGGGGTGGTCATCAATGAAGGCATTGAACTCGCCAAGGTGTTCGGCGCGACAGGGGGGCACAAGTACATCAATGGCGTTTTGGACCGCCTCGCAGCGAAGTGGCGGCAAGCAGAGCTGAGCACCAAACGCTGAGCGTTCACCGCGTCTGGGCGTGGGGCCGGCACCTGCTTGCACCGGCCAAATCCCACTTGACTCGCAGCGCTGGTGCAGCGATGCTAATTTGCTGATTACCCGCCACCGGGTGGCGGCGCCGTCATAACGATAACAAGCGGTAATCAGGTGGTTCGTATGGCCCTAGATCTGGCAAGCACCCTATTTCTTCAGCAAATGCAGGACAGCGGCCGACAGCCGATGCAGTCCGGCACTCCCGACGAGGCGCGCGCCGCGAGCGCCGCCATGGTGGAGCTCCTGGGGCCAGCTCCGCCCATGGCACGGGTCAGCGACCACCAGGTCACCAGCCCCGATGGGGCCAGCTTCGCCCTGCGTGTCCTGGTGCCAATTGAGTCGCCACGGGGGGTCATCATCTATTACCACGGTGGTGGCTGGGTGATCGGCTCGATGGAGCAGAGCGACACCGTCGCCCGCAAGCTGGCCGAGCGCACCAGTTGCGCGGTGGTGGTTCCCGACTACCGCCTGGCGCCGGAACACCGGTACCCTGCAGCCGTTGAAGACGCCTATGCAACGCTCGAATGGACTGCGAGTCGGCTCGATGAATTCGGCGGGCCACAGGGCAAGCCCCTGCCGCTGATTGTTTCTGGCGACAGCGCCGGGGGCAACCTGGCCGCTGTGGTTGCCCGCCGCGCCCGGGACGCACAGGGCCCGGACATCGCGCTGCAGGTGCTGATCTACCCCGTCACCGACGCGAATTTCGACCAACCGTCGTACCTGGCGCCGGAAAACCAGACCTTCCTCGAACGCGAAACCATGGTCTGGTTCTGGGACCACTACCTGCCCGAGGTGGAGCGCCGCGCAGAACCGGACGCCTCGCCCCTGCAGGCGGAGGACCTATCCAAGCTGCCACCTGCAGTGGTCCTGACCGCAGAGCATGACGTGCTGCGGGATGAGGGCGAAGCCTACGCCCGGGCCCTTGAGCAGGCCGGGGTCCCGGTTGATTTCCGCCGCCACCCGGGCCAAATCCACGGCTTTTTTACCCTGCTGATGTTGCCGGGCAGCGAAGCAGGGTTCCAGCAGGTGGTAAAGGCCGTCAAGGCCTGCCTCTACCAGGCCCATGCCGCGGACCGATAGACACCGAGGGGCACAACAACCACCCGATGACCCACAACGAAGGGAAGGGAGCACAGGACCATGAGCGCATCCAGACCGCAACCGAGCGCCACCGCCAAACAAGTCGATGCCGTGGTGATCGGAGCCGGATTCTCCGGCATGTACATGCTGCACAAGCTTCGCGACCAATTGGGGTTGTCCGTCCAGGTGATTGAGCGCGCCGCTGAAGTCGGGGGCACCTGGTACTGGAACCGCTACCCCGGGGCGCGCTGCGACTCGGAAAGCTACATCTATTGCTTTTCGTTCAACGACGACCTGCTGCAGGAATGGGAATGGAGTGGAAAGTACCCTGAGCAGCCTGAAATCCTTCGGTACTTGAATTTCGTCGCCGACCGGCTGGACCTTCGGCGCAACATCGCGTTTGACACCTCGGTGGAGTCCGCCCACTACAACGAAGCCAACAACAGCTGGAAAGTGACCACCAGCGATGGCGAGCACTTCCAAGCCCAATACCTGATCACCGGGATCGGTTGCCTGTCGACCGGGCAGGTGCCCAAGATCCCTGGACTCGATCAGTTCGCCGGGCAGTGGTACCACACTGGCGCCTGGCCCCATGAGGGCGTGGATTTCAGCGGCAAGCGCGTGGGTGTCATTGGCACAGGGTCGAGTGGCGTGCAGTCGATCCCGGTGATTGCAGCGCAGGCCGACCACCTCACCGTGTTTCAACGCACTCCGCAGTTCACCGTCCCCGCCCGCCACGAGACGGTCGACAAGGCCTACCTCGACGACATCAAGGCCAATTACGGCGACATCTGGGAGATTGCCCGCAATTCTTACGGCGGTTACCCCTACCACCGCGGCGAAGAGTCCGCCCTGGCAGTCAGTGACGAAGAACGGGAAGCCCGCTACGAAGCGGCCTGGCAGCGCGGCGGATTCCGTTTTTTCTCGGTGTTCAACGACATCAGCCTCGACCGACGCGCCAATGACACGGCGTCCGAGTTCATTCGTCGCAAGATTCGGGCAATCGTGAAGGACCCGGATACGGCGGAAAAGTTGATGCCGACAGACTACCCCTTTGCCGCCAAGCGCCCACTGATCGACACCGACTACTTCGAGACCTACAACCGCGACAATGTGGAGCTGGTGGACATCCGCCACTGCCCCATCGAAACCATCACCGAACGCGGGGTGCGCACGGCTGACGGCACTGAACATCCGGTGGACATTCTGGTGTTCGCCACCGGGTTCGATGCCATGACCGGTTCATTCTTCAACATCGACATCCGCGGGCGCGGCGGGGTGAGTCTGCGTGACGCCTGGGCCGAGGGACCAAAAAGCTACCTCGGCCTTGCCGTGCACGGGTTCCCCAACCTGTTCACCATCACCGGCCCCGGCAGTCCCTCGGTGCTGTGCAACATGCCCGTGTGCATCGAGCAGCACGTGGAATGGATCGCCGACCTCATCGCCCACGCCAAGTCCCAAGGCATCACACAGATCGAAGCAGAGCCAACTTCCCAAGAAGACTGGGTGCGCCATGTCAATGAGATCGCCGCGATGACGCTCTTCGTCCAGGCCGATTCTTGGTACCTCGGTGCCAACATCCCAGGAAAACCCAGGGTCTTCATGCCATACCCAGGGGGCATGGGCAATTACCGGATCAAGTGTGACGAAGTGGCAGCCAGCGGCTACCCCGGCTTTTCGTTGCTGGGGCCCTCAGCACCCGAACCGCGAACCGCAACCGGCTGAGCCAGCGCAATGGGTGCAGTGAGCTGTCCTTCCCCCGACAGCTTCACTACCATGGGTGTCTGGCGTCTGCGCGCACGCGCCCTGAAGTTGGAGTCACCTGCTGGACGAATTCGCCCTCATCGAAGCACACTTCGCCGCGTTGCCCGTGGCCGCTCGCGGCGCCCACCCTGTACCGGGCATCCGCCTCGGGATCGGTGACGACTGCGCCCTGATCGATCCGGATCCCAAGCACCACCTGGCAGTCTCGACCGACAGCCTGCTTCCTGGCGTCCATTTTCTCGAGACCACCGGCGCCGAGGACATCGGCTGGCGCGCTTTGGCGGTCAACCTCAGCGACCTTGCCGCCATGGGGGCAACCCCCCGCTGGTTCACCCTGGCGCTGACACTGCCGACCCCGGATCCGCACTGGCTGACCGCTTTCGGGGCCGGCCTTGCGGCCTGCGCGGGGGAGGCAAACCTGCATTTGGTCGGTGGCAACCTTGCCCGTGGCGCGCTGAACATCACCATACAGGTCGCCGGTTCAGTGCCCTTCGGTGCCCCTCTGCTGCGCAGCGGGGCCGCCAGCGGAGACCGGCTCTGCGTCACCGGCAGCTTGGGCGAAGCAGCCGCCGGACTCGCGCTGTGCCGCGGTGACCTCGACTTGCCCGACCCCCTCGCCGCGCGCCTGCGCAGGCGGTATTCACGCCCAGTGCCGCAGTTGCCAGCAGGCCAGGCCCTGCGGCGATTGGCGAGTGCTGCCATCGACCTCTCCGATGGCCTTTGTGGCGACCTCGGGCACCTGGAAGCGGCGAGCGGTGTGGGCTTCGACGTGGCCGTCGAAGCCTTGCCCATTGCCGACGACCTGGTCCGCGCCGTGGGCCGCGAGCAGGCCCGCAGCTGGGCCCTTCACCAGAGCGACGACTATGAGTTGCTGTGCACCGTTCCCGAGGAACACTGGCAGCAAGCCCGAGCCCGCTGCGCCGAGGTCGGCGTCAGGCTAACGCCGATTGGCACCGCAGTGGCAGGGGCAAGCCGCTGGCGCGGGATCAAGGCCCCCGCGGCCAGCTCCGGGTACCGGCACTTCTGATGCAGGCGCGAATCAACTGCCTGTGCGCCGCCACACCGGGCATGCAAAGAGCAACCCGACAGTGAGCCCGAGCGTGGAAGCCCGAACGCGCCCATCGGCGCGCATATTGCTTGATCCGCGCATGGCCTATGCCATGGTTCTCGGCAGCGGCTTGGTGCCGCGGGCGCCAGGGACCATGGGCTCCATCGTTGCCTTGCCGCTGTGGTACCTGTTGGCGCCGCTGTCCCCGGTCAGCTACTTCAGCGCCCTGGCCCTGCTGTTTGCACTGGGGGTCGTCTGTGCGCGCCATGCCGAGTACCGACTGGGCCGCAAGGACCACCCGGGGATTGTTTGCGATGAAGTGGTGGGGCTCTTGCTGGCATGCGCCAGCTTGCCTCAGGACTGGCTGTGGGGTCTCTGCGGGTTGGTGCTTTTTCGCGTGTTCGACATCGCCAAGCCCTGGCCCATCCGGTGGCTGGAGCACCGGTTCGGCCCAGGCTGGGGAGTCATGGTGGATGACCTGATGGCGGGGCTCTACGCGCTGCTGCTGTTACTGGGCATGCAACTCGCTGTGCCGCTGCTGTAAACGCAGTGCGCGGCGGCGGAAAACATGCCACACCGCCACACCCAACACCAGCAGCACGGGCACGGCCAAGTAATTGATCGCCTTGATCCAGGCACCGAGGCGTTCGATGTCTTCATTCAGTTGGTGCTGTACCTGGCGCAGCTGCTTGCGAATCTCCAGGCGCTGCTCCATGAAGCGCTCAAGTTCCGCTTCCTGGTCCTCGCTCAACTCCGAGACTTCGGTGCCCTGCTTGGCGGCCTCTAGCTCGGCCATGCGGGTTTCTGTTTCCTGCAGCTGCTGCTGAAGGGTCTGCTGCGTCGACCGCAATCGCTGCTCTGCATCACGCTGCAGTGCGTTCACCACCTCGAACGGCCGGTAAAACCGCCCCCGGGCCCGGATACCGATGAGGTCACTGTTTCCGCTGAGGTTGTCCACCGCGTTGGCGAGAAAGTCACCGTTGTCCGCGAACGGGCTGCCGATGCGCTGGCCGAACAGCTCGCGCACCGTGATCCAAAGGCGGTCGGTCAATACATCCGTATCAGCCACCACCAGGATGTTCGCTGGCGCTTGGGAAGCCGCAATGTGGGGCAATACTGGAGCGGCATCCGCTTGGTCTGTCGCTTCCTCTGCGGTCTCTTGGGCGGCATCGCCTTCGTCCGCGGCAGGTTCGGTTTCCCCGCTGGCATCCTCCGGCTCCGGGGGCGGTGGCCCGTCAGGGAACGCGGTCTGTAGTTCCCCGTGCAGCCGCGCCGCCACCGTATAACGCTCGCCGGTCGGCTCAAACTCCGCGTACAGGGCCTCGGGATTTTCCAACATCGCGAACTGCTCGGCGGACGTGGTCATGGCCTGGGCGCTTGACTGGACCAGCGGCGTGAACTGCATCCGACCGGCGCCGGTCGGGCGCAGCACCCCCGGGGTACCAAACAGGAGGTATTCGAGCCGGGCAGTGACAACGTCATCGCCGTTGATCGCATCACCTTCGAAGCCCAGGATCGCCGGGTGACGCTGTGCCGGGCGGTCTGGGCCCATGTTGACGGTCAGGGCATAGCGGTCATCCAGCAGCACCTGGTCCGCGGGCATCTCGACACCCCAGTGGATTAACAACTCCGGAAGGTTCGAGGCCGCATCGCCAAGGCCTGGCATGCCCTGGGTGGCCGCCGCAGCATGGGGATCGAGAAACAGCATCAGGTTGCCACCGCGCAGCACGAACTGATCGATCGCATAGCGGCTCTTGTCGGTCAGGTTCTGAGGGTGCACCAGCAGGAGCAGGTCGATTTCAGCGGGGTCGATGGAGGCGATGTCAACGCCAAGGTCCCTCAACTCAAACAGTTGCTGAAGCTGGGTGAACGCCATCCATGGGGGGGTTTGGCGGCGCGCCATGAAGTCAAAGCCACCAAGAACGTCGATGTTGCTGACCAGGCCAATGACCGGCTGGCGACCGCGGCTCAGGCCATACAGCAGTTTGCCAAGGTCATACTCCAGGAACTCTTCGCGCTCAGGGGTAAAGAACGGAACCAGCTCCCGCTGTCCCTCCGCGTTCTCGGCCGCCAACCCGAAGTAGATTTCCTTGCCGGACGCGCCTGCGCGGATGGTGCCAAGACCCATCTCGTTCGCGCGGTCTTCAGCGGGCGAGAAGGGTTCAGGGTCAATCACCTCCAGGGTCACGGCGTCGCTGATGCGCGCGTACTCTTCGAGCAACTCGCGCACGCGTTTGGCATAGGCGCGCACGAAGGGCAGGTCGCTTGACTCGCTGTCGGAAAAAAACAAGTACAGGGTGACCGGTTGCTCCAGGTTGCGCACCAGGTTGCGGGTACCGGGGGAGAGCGAGTACAGATTTTCTTCGGTCAGGTCGACCCGGACGTTTGGGACTGCACGGTCAATCAACACATTCAGGACCGCCACCACCACAGCCAGCAGCAGCAGGCCAACACCAGAATAGAAGGAACCAATACGCATCTGTTCAAGCCGCCTGGGATTTTTTCAGTTCGATCACGATGGCAGTGGCAAGCAACCAGCCGGAAATCATCAGCACGAAAAACAGCAGGTCGCTCAAATCCAGGACCCCACGACTGATGGCGTTGAAATGCGTGATGAAACTCAGCGCAGCAATGGCGTCGACCAAGGCCACGGGCGCCCAGGATTCGAAGAAGTCCAGCACCAAAGGAAACCCCGAAACCACGAACACAAAGCAGGTCACCAAGCTCAAAATGAACGCAACGACCTGGTTGGCGCTGACCGCGCTCATGCAAGAGCCGATCGCCAAAAAGGCACCGGCCATCAACCAACTGCCGAGGTAGCTGGCAACCACCACGCCGTTGTCCGGTTCACCCAGGAAGTTGACGGTGAGCCAGATCGGGAAGGTCAACGCCAGGGCGATTCCGGTGAACAGCCAGGCCGCGAGAAACTTGCCAAGCACAGCCTCGCCAAGGCGCAGCGGCAGGGTCAGCAGCAACTCGATGGTGCCGGACTTGCGCTCCTCGGCCCACAGCCGCATGCCGATTGCAGGAATCAAGAACAGATACAGCCAGGGGTGGTAGGTGAAAAACGGCAGCAAGTCGGCCTGACCCACCTCATAAAACCCCCCCAGACTGAAGGTGAACAGGTTGCTCATCAACAGAAAGATGACGATGAACACGTACGCCAAAGGGGTGGAGAAATAGCTCCCCAACTCGCGGCGGCAGAGGATCCAAGCGCGGTTCATTAGGCCGCCTCCACGCTGTCGGTGTGCGTCAAGGAACGGAACACGTCGTCGAGGTGGCCTTGCTCCACGTACATCTCCTCGGCCTGGATGCCGGCCTGGTCAAGGCACTGCTTGACCTCGCCCAGCAGTGTCTTGCCTGGCGTCGGGACCACCACGAGAAATTCACCGGCTGCGTCCCACTCCACCCGTTCGACGCCCGGCAACTGCGCCAGGCGCGCCGTGGGCACCCTGGGATCTGCGCAACGCACCCGCACCGCGCCGTGGTAGACCGAACGGGCCGCCAACTCCGCGGGGGTGGCATCGGCGACCAACTGCCCTCCAGCAATCACGATGACCCGTGAGCACAGGGCGGAAACTTCCTCGAGGATGTGGGTCGAGATGATCACGATCTTGTCGTCCGACAGGTTCTGGATCAGCCGGCGCACCTGGTGCTTCTGGTTCGGGTCCAACCCATCGGTCGGCTCATCGAGAATCAACACACGCGGATCGTGGATGAGGGCCTGCGCCAGAGCGACCCGGCGCTTGAACCCCTTGGAGAGCTGCTCAATGCGTTTGCTGAGCAGTTTTTCCAACTCCAGCGCCGCCACCATGGCATCGACCGCGGCTGCGCGGCGCGATTTTGGAATCCCGCGCACCGCTGCAATGAACTTCAGGAACGCCAGGGTGCGCATGTCGCCGTAGGCCGGCGCGCCCTCGGGCAAATAGCCAATGGCGGCTTTCGCTGCGAGCGGCTCGGCCCAAACGTCCTGACCAAACATGGACACCGTGCCCAGGGTTGGTGCAAGAAAACCCGCCATCATCTTCATGGTGGTCGACTTTCCTGCCCCGTTCGGGCCAATAAAGCCCAGCACCTCACCGGGCTGCAGCCGAAAGGACACCCCCTTGACTGCCTCGAAGGCTCCGAAGGATTTGTGCAGGTTGTCCACCTCGATCATTGCCACTCACCCTCTGCTGCAGCGCAGAATGCTTGCGAATTCCGCCGTAAAAATCGTTCGCAAATATAGGGTTAGCGTCGTTCAAATGCAACCAAACTGAGGGCCCCAGTCATGGGCTCCCGGCCCGCCGTCCCACTCGGGAGGCCACGCTCGTCGCGCCCACAACCAGCCACCTGCCCAGTCGCTCAGCTTGACCATCCACTTTCGGCATGAATACTGCAGAAGAGAGCATGCATGCCGGCGTGAGTCCTGCTGTCCCACCGGTTCCTCCTGGTGTCCAGTGGGTGGCCTTGGGCCGACTGCACAAAGGTGGTTCTCCTTCGAAGCCAATATGGCTGTGCCCCTGGCCTTGTGCCAGGGGCTTTTTTTATGCGTCTATGCGTCTCCGCCCCAACCAGCGGTTGGCTGTCACGCAAGTGAAAACTGGGCCAATTAGACTTCGGTGCGGGGATCGCTCGCCCGAATCAACCACCGATTTGGAGAACACCTGTGATGGCGGAGCCTGCCGTATTGGCTGCAGCCACCTTGGATGAAATCATTGCCACCCGAGCTGTGACCCCGGTGTTCCAGCCAGTGGTCAACCTTGCTGGTGGCTGGACAGTTGGCTTCGAGGCATTGGCGCGGGGCCCGGTTTCGAGCGCGCTGCACGCGCCGAGCGCACTTTTCAGGGCAGCGGAGGAGGCGGGCTGCCTTGCCGAACTGGAGTCCCTGTGTCGCATCCGGGCGGTCGAGGCCTTTGCCGAAGCCGACAGCGACCGCAAGCTGTTCCTCAACATCAGCGCCCAGTTGCTGTGCGGCAACGGCCAGACGTTCCCTGCTTTTCGCGCGGCCCTGAAGCGGCTGGACATCCCGCCGCAGCGCATCGTCATCGAGTTGTCGGAGCAGCAGCCCTACCACGACATCGCACGCCTCAAAGAAAACATCGCCGCCTACCGCCGGTTCGGCTTTCAAATCGCAATTGATGACCTGGGTACCGGGTATTCAGGATTGAAGCTCTGGTCGGAGGTCCACCCGGACTACGTCAAGATCGACCGCCATTTCGTATCCGGCATCGACTCCGATCTGGTCAAACGCGAGTTCGTGCGCTCCATCGTGGCCATCAGCCAGGGACTCGACTGCCAAGTCATTGCCGAGGGGATCGAAACCCCGGCCGAGCTGCTCACCGTGCGCAAGCTGGGCATCCAGATGGGCCAGGGATTTTTGCTCGCCAGCCCAGCGCCCGTGCCAACCAGTGAAATCGAACCCCAGCCAGCGCTCTCTGACCCCATTAGCGGGCAATTCCTGGGGCTTTCGGAAACCGCCAGAAGTCTGGCCAAACCCGCTCCGGCGGTGGCGCCTGGCCTGTTGATGAAAGAGGTGCTGGACGTGCTCCAGGACCACCCAGGCCAAAACACCCTCGCTGTGGTTGACGAGAATCGTCAGGTGATTGGCGTGTTGCACCGGAACGCGCTGGTCGAACGATTTTCCCAGCGTTTCGGTCGGGCACTGTACGAACGACGTTGCGCGCGAGAGTTGATGGACCAACACGGCTTGGTTGTCGACGCCGAAGTCCCACTCGAAGCGCTGAGCCAGTTGGTGACCGCGAGCGCCGAGTCCGACGTCCACCAGAACATCATCATCACCGACAAGGGGCGGTTCTTCGGCACCGGTTCGTTCACCGATTTGCTGCGCAAGATCACCGAGTTGAAGATCCACAATGCACGCTACGCCAACCCACTGACCCTGCTCCCCGGCAGCGTGCCCATCAACACCACCATCGACCGACTGCTCGCCGAGCACGCAGATTTTCGGGTCGCCTACTGCGACCTCAACCACTTCAAGCCCTACAACGACCACTATGGGTACGCCAAGGGCGATCAGGTGCTGCAACTGGTGGGGGACCTGCTGAACCGACTTGCAGACAACGAACGCAACCTGGTGGGCCACATTGGGGGGGATGACTTCGTGGTGGTGTTCCAAGATACCCGCTGGAAGCTGATTTGCCAGCGCATCCTCGCCGATTTTGATGCCCTCATCGGGCGCCACTACGACTCCGTTGACGCAGCAGCCGGTGGCATCTGGGCGCCAGACCGGCGGGGGGTTGAAACCTTCCACCCATGCATGGGTTTGGCGGTGGGTGTGGTTCACCCTGATCCCGAGCAGTGTCACAGCTCCAAAGAGGTCGCAAGCCTTGCGACTGCAGCCAAGCTCATGGCCAAAAAGTCCAACCAGAGCGCCCTGTTCGTGTCACGCCGCCGTGGCCCGGGGTGAAATGACGCCGAGTCCCGCATGGGCCTCCCCCTAACAAAGCAGGCTGAACTCACCCGTTGCGGGATCCAACTCCTCCAACTCGGCGGTCGCGAGGTTGAAGTACCAGCCCCGCAAACTCAAGCTGCCCCGCGCTTCTCGCTCCGCCACCCACGGATACGTCAGCAGGTTGGTCAGCGACACCGAAAGCGCAGCGCGGCTGCACGCGCAGATCTTTTGGTCCAACGGCATCTGCGGGTGATCGCGCAACACCTCGGTGGCGACCGGTTCGGCAATGGCCGTCCACTCTTCCAGCGGATGGCTCGGTAGGGATTCGTCAATCAATCGGTTCACCAGGGTGCCGATGCCGCCGCAGCGCGAATGCCCCATCACAATCAGGGTCTCGACCTCCAGGTAACAGACTCCGAACTCTATGGCGGCCGAGGTCTCGGCATACCGATGCTGTTCGGACATCGGCGGCACAAGATTGGCGATGTTGCGCAGCACAAAGATGTCCCCGGCCCGAGAGTCCGTGATGATGGCGGGGTCCACCCGGGAGTCACAGCACGCAACCATCATGACACGGGGGGGCTGGCGCTGCTGGGAAATCAGCCGCTGGTGGCGCTCGGGATTGTTCTGGTACGCGGCTTTGTAGCGCGCAAAGCCCTCGATCAAGGCATCGACATCAGACATGGGGCGCCTCCTAAATCGGTCCGACGGTGGGTCGGATTCAGAAACCGTGCCACTCAGGCGGCCAGTTCGTTTTTTTGGCGGCGCGAGGGTACACAAGCTTGACCCAGGGCACCAGTTGCCGGCCAATGCAGGCCGGGAAACTGCTAGGCTTGGCTGCATGGACCACGCCCTGACCCGCCCAGGTTCCAAACGCGCGCTTCTGCGCTGGATTGCCGCCGGCACACTCGCCCTGAGTGTGGCCCATGCCAATCCTGCGACCATTGAAGTCTTGGCTTTGTTCAACGGCGCAGCGCTGCTGCGCGTGGGCACCGAGCAAATGTTGCTGCGCGCAGGTGAAACCGGCCCCAACGGAATTCGGCTGCTGGCTGCCAACAGCCAGACCGCCACCATGCAAATCGGCGAGGAGCGCCACCAGGTCGGCCTGAGTCAGCGGGTGAGCGCCAGGTTTCAGCCGCGCACCACCACCAAAGAGGTCATCCCCCTGAGCACCGAGGGCCAGTACCGCACCGTCGGCACAATCAATGGGCAAACCGTCGAAATGCTGGTCGACACGGGTGCATCCACAGTGGCGATGAGCGCCCCCACAGCGCGGCGCCTGGGCATCGATTTTCGGCTTCAGGGCGACCCGATCTGGGTCACCACGGCAAGCCAGCGGGTGCGCGCCTGGCGGTTGACCTTGGACCGTGTGAGCGTGGGCTCCGTGGTTGTACTGGGTGTGGACGCCGCAGTGCTGGAAGGCGACCTGCCCCCGATGACCCTGCTTGGCATGAGCTTCATGCGCCACGTCCAGTTCACCGAACAGGATGGCGTGCTAGAGATCAGCAACCGCTGGTGACAGCCGACCGGCGGCGGAAACGGTCGCCAGGGCTCGCGCGGACGTGATAGAGTTTGCGGCCCTTTTTTATCCCTCAGCAAGGTAGTCGGGTGACCGTTCAGTACATTGCTTCAGCGGCGCTGCCAACTCCCTGGGGCACCTTTGACATCCACGCATTCGAAGAACGGGACACGGGCAAAGAGCACATCGCCCTGACCCTTGGCGAGGTGGATTCCGGCGCGCCCGTGTTGGCCCGCGTCCACTCCGAGTGCCTGACCGGTGACGCGCTCTTCAGCCTGCGCTGCGATTGTGGCTTTCAACTACAGAGCGCCCTTGAAGCGATTGCCGAGGAAGGCCGCGGCGTGCTGCTCTACTTGCGCCAGGAAGGCCGCGGAATCGGCCTGATCAACAAGATCCGCGCCTACCACCTGCAGGATGCCGGCGCCGACACGGTCGAAGCCAACCAGCACCTTGGGTTCGAACCCGATCTCAGAGACTACGCAGTGTGCGGGGTGATGCTGTGCCACCTGGGCGTCTCCCGCCTACGGCTGATGACCAACAACCCCCGCAAGGTAGAGGGACTGACACATGTTGGCATCGAGGTGGCCGAACGGGTTCCCATTGAAACTGGCCTCAACCCGCACAACGCGGGCTACCTCGCGACCAAGGTGCGCAAGCTCGGCCATCTGATGGGTGAAGCCGACCCCGACCAGCGCTGAACGGGGGCCGCCTCGACAGGCGGCTAGCCGCTGAGCACCGCCCGCGGCATGTCGCTGATGCGCGCGCGGATGGACGCTTCGATCCCTTCGGCGTCCAGCCCACATTCGGCACGCAGTTCACCAGGTTTGCCATGGTCAACGAAGCGGTCCGGTAATCCAAGATTGAGCACCGGCACCAGCTGCTCAATCGCCGCCAAGTGCTCGTTCACTGCCGATCCGGCACCGCCCATCACGGCGTTTTCTTCCACCGTCACAAGCAGTGCATGGCCGGCTGCAAGTTCGGCCACCAGCGCCTCGTCCAGTGGCTTCACGAAGCGCATATCGGCCACGGTGGCGCCCAGGGCACGGCCCGCCTCAAGGGCTGCATGAAGCACCGTGCCGAAGGCCAAAATGGCCACACCACGCCCTTGCTGGCGCACCACCCCCTTGCCAATCGGCACGGTGGTAAACCCCGGCTCGATGCGCGCCCCAGGGCCAGTCCCACGCGGGTAGCGGACCGCCGCCGGCCCCGCATGAAAGTAGCCGGTGGACAACGCCAGCCGGGTTTCGTTTTCATCCGATGGCGCCATGACCACCATGTTCGGAACGGTGCGCAGGTAGCTGAAGTCGAAGGCCCCCGCATGGGTGGGGCCGTCCTCGCCCACAAGGCCAGCCCGATCAAGGGCGAACAACACGTCCAGTTCCTGAATGGCGACGTCGTGGATCAGTTGGTCGTAAGCACGCTGCAAAAACGTCGAGTAGATGGCCACGACCGGTTTGGCACCCTCACAGGCCATCCCGGCTGCCAGGGTCACGGCGTGCTGCTCCGCGATGC
>DHQM01000042.1 GCA_002408105.1 Gammaproteobacteria bacterium UBA5338
TCACCGGCCCGACGGGCTCGGGGAAGACCACCACCCTGTATTCCAGCCTCAAGCGCCTGGCCACCGAGGCGGTCAACGTCTGCACCATCGAGGACCCGATCGAAATGGTGGAGCCGGCGTTCAATCAGATGCAGGTTCAGCACAACATCGACCTGAGCTTTGCCGCCGGCGTGCGTTCGCTGCTGCGCCAGGACCCCGACATCATCATGATCGGTGAGATCCGAGACCTGGAAACCGCTGAAATGGCGATCCAGGCCGCTTTGACCGGCCATTTGGTGCTTTCAACCCTGCACACCAACGATGCCCCGACCGCCATCACCCGGCTGCTCGAATTGGGTGTGCCGCCTTATCTGATCAAGGCCACTTTGGTGGGCATCATGGCGCAGCGCCTGGTGCGCACGCTCTGTCCCTATTGCAAACAGGAGCAGACCCTGGACGCGCAGGGCTGGGCAGCGCTGACTGAACCCTTCACCGCGCCCGCGCCAGCATGCGCAAGCGCACCTGTGGGTTGCCTCGAATGCCGCGAAACCGGCTTTCGAGGCCGGGCAGGGATCTATGAAATCCTCAGCATGAACGAGGCATTGCAGGACCTGTTGACGGGCGATTTGGACCTCAGTGCACTGCGGCGTCAGGCCGTGCGGGATGGGTTGCAACCGCTGCGTCTCAGTGGGGCCCGGAAAGTGGCCGCAGGGGTGACCACCATCGACGAGGTGATGCGGGTAACCCCTGGGCGCATCCGCTGGTAGCCCTGAACTCACAGTGGAGCGCGTCTTTCGGTAGACTGCACCGCGAGCCCGCCGAACCACCGAGCCCCATGACCGACGCTCAGCACCCCATCGCCCCGACCGAAGCGCTGCAGGACATCCTCGACAACCACTGGCGGCGCCTGCCGGACGTGCTGCGCGAGCAGTTGGAGTCGTTGCCCGATGCGCAGCTGCGCATCGCGTGGCGGTGCTTGGCGCTCAGTGACTGGGTTGCCGAATCCGCCATCAGTCGGCCAGACCAATTCTCCGAATTGCTGCGAAGTGGCGACCTGGAGCGGCCCTATCCGTCCGGAATCTACAACGCCAAGGCGTTGTCCCTTGGGGCGGTGAAGGAGGAAGATGAGCTGCGCGCGGCGCTGCGGCATTGGCGCCGGCGCGAAATGGTTCGCATCGCCTGGCGAGACCTTGGTGGGCTTGCGGGTCTGGATGAAACCCTTGCCGAACTCTCCGACTTCGCCGACGCCGCGGTGGCGGTCGCGGTGGATTGGCTCTACCGCGCCTGTTGTGCGCGCTGGGGCACGCCACTGGGAGCATCAAGCGGCGCGCCTCAAGGCATGGTGGTGGTCGCCATGGGCAAGCTCGGCGGCCGCGAACTCAACTTCTCATCGGACATTGACCTGATCTTTGCCTTTGAAGAGGGCGGTGAGACCGATGCCGAGCGCCCCCTGGAGAATTCGGTGTTCTTCACCCGGTTGGGCCAGCGGGTCATCAAGATGCTGGACGAGACCACCGTCGACGGGCAGGTCTTTCGAGTTGACATGCGCCTGCGGCCTTACGGGCAAAGCGGCGCTTTGGTGCCCAAGTTTGCCGCCCTGGAAGCCTACTACCAGGACCAGGGGCGCATGTGGGAACGCTACGCCATGGTCAAGGCCCGCGTCATTGCAGGTCCTGCGCCCGCCGCCCAGCGCCTGCGCGAGATCCTGCACCCTTTCGTCTACCGCCGCTACCTGGATTTCAGCGTGGTGCAGGCACTGCGTGAGCTCAAGTCCATGATCAACCGCGAGGTGCGCCAGCGCGGACTGGAAGACAACCTGAAGCTCGGGGCTGGTGGGATCCGAGAGGTCGAGTTCGTGGCCCAGGCGCTGCAATTGATTCATGGCGGACGTGACGCGGCCTTGCAGCAGGCACCGCTGCTTGTTGCCTTGGGGCAGCTTGCGGCCCATGGCCATTTGCCGGCCGCTGCAGTCGATGAGTTGCGCGCCGGGTACTGTTTTTTGCGCCGCGCCGAACACCACCTGCAGGAACAGGCGGATGCCCAAACTCAACAGTTGCCAGCCGATGACCTGGGCCGCACGCGACTTGCCATCGCCATGGGGTTCGCGAACTGGGGCGACTTCAAGGCCGAACTGGCGCAACACCGGGCGCGGGTTGAGCACCATTTCCATGCCGTGGTCAGTGACCCGGAGCCGGCGCTGGCGAGCCCAGGCCGTCAGGCCACCCGCGTTGGCCACAATTTGTGGCCGCTGGCGCCGGCGCGCGACGCCCTGCAGCGGGCGTTGGCCGAGTTGGGGCTCGCTGAACCCGACGCATTCGCAGAGCGGTTGCACCGCTTCGCCGCGCAGCCCCGAGTCGCCGACATGCAGACGGAGGGCCGTGAGCGACTGGACCGCTTGATGCCCGTGTTGCTTGATGTGCTGCTGGAGCAGGCGCGGCCACTGCAAGCCCTTGAGCGGGCGCTGCCAGTCATTCAGGCGGTGGTGCGCCGCAGTGTCTATCTGGTCTTGCTGCTGGAAAACACCGAGGCCCTGCGTCACTTGGTGCCCCTGGTGGGGTTGAGCCCTTGGATCGCGGAGACCATCGCAAGCCATCCGAGCCTGTTGGACGAGTTTGTAGACGCCCAGGCGCTGTATGCACCCCCCGAACGGAAGGCGCTCCAGCAGGAACTCAACCTGCGGCTGCTGCGGGTGCCAGAGGACGACCTCGAGCAGCAGATGGAGGGCCTGCGCTACTTCAAGAATGCGCACGTGTTGCGGGTCGCAGCAGCCGAGGTCGCCGAGCGGGTGCCCCTGATGCGGGTCAGCGACTACCTCACCTGGATCGCTGAGGCGGTACTGGTCCAGGTGTTGGGGTTGGCCTGGCGCGACCTGACCCGCAAGTACGGCAGCCCCCAGCGCGCACCCGGGGTTGCCGCGGACTCCGACTTCATCGTGGTGGCCTACGGGAAGTTTGGCGGAATTGAGCTTTCGTACGGCTCTGACCTTGACCTGGTATTCATCTACGAAGCGCCGCAGCAGTTCGCCACGGACGGTGACCGCAGCATCGACAACCCGGTCTTCTACACCCGTCTCGCCCAGCGCATGCTGCACGTACTGGGTGCGCGCACACCCTCGGGACAGCTATACGAGGTCGACATGCGCCTGCGCCCCTCTGGGCGGGCGGGCCTGCTGGTCACCACCCTTGAGGGTTTTGCCCGCTATCAGCGGGAGGACGCCTGGACCTGGGAGCAGCAGGCCCTGGTGCGGGCCCGGGTCGTGGCCGGCGCCCCTGGCCT
>DHQM01000130.1 GCA_002408105.1 Gammaproteobacteria bacterium UBA5338
TGATCGCCCTCGCCTCATCCGCGAGGCTTTCGGCTTCCAGAGAGGGCCAGGCGGAGTCCATGGATTGGCTTGCCTGCCCCTAGGGAGACTCGGTCTGCGCCTGTGCGACAAAGCGTGGGAGGCGCTCGGCCAACGGGTCACCCGTAAATTCGGCAACCCAGCCTTCGGGGTTGGTGAACAGACGAATCGCGATGAATTCGGGTGCGGGGCCCATGTCGAACCAATGGCGGGTTCCGGCGGGTACCTGGATCAGGTCGCCCTGGGTGCACACCAGGGAGTAGACGCGCTCACCAATGTGCAGGTTGAACTGCCCGGCACCCGCGACGAAAAACCGCACCTCATCTTCACTGTGGGTGTGTTCCTCCAAGAACTTGGCACGCATCGCCTCGCGGTCCGGGTGCTCCGGCTGCATGGCAATCAGGTCCCAGCTGCGGTAGCCGCCCGTTTGCATCAAGCGCTCAATCGCGTGGCCGTAGGCCGCTTCGACTTGTTCGACTCTGGGTGCGCTCGGGAGTGGCTGCGAAGCATCCCAGCGATCGAAGCCGATGCCCACGGGCCGTAGCAGCGCCGCAATAGCATCGAAATCGGTGTAGGTGCCGAGTGGCGCATCGGGTTGGTTGCTGTCATAGACCTTGAGGGTGGTCATGCTGAAGGCCCTTTCGAATGGCGCAGTTGAGGAATTTCGTTGAAGTCGCGTGCCGCAGGCCGCTCGCTGCACGGCTGCGCGGCGCCGCGTTGCAGGAGACAGGTTTCAAGCCCCGCGGCCTCGGCGGCGTTGAGTTCCGCTGCGACATCGGAGAGAAACAGCAGGCCATCTGGCTCGATGCCCGTCTGCGCGCAAATGCGGGTGTAGCTCTCGGGTTCTCGCTTGGGGCCGACGCGGGTATCGAAGTACCCGTCAAATAGGCCGCTCAGGTCGCCATGTGTCGAGTGCCCGAACAGCAGCCGCTGTGCGTGCTCCGATCCGGAAGAGTACACATACAGCCGCAGACCCTGGTCGCGCCAGCGGTGCAGCGCTGGAGGCACGTCCGCGTAGAGGTGGCCCATGAAGCGGCCGCGGCGGTACCCATCTTCCCAGATCAACCCCTGCAGTTGTTTGAGCGGGGTGAGCTTGAGGTCGAGGCGCATCCACTCCTGCAGGATCGGCTCGAGTTCCTCGGCGGTCGCTCCGGATTTGCCCGCCTGTTCGGCCGCTTCTGCCAGGGCCTTCGCGACCACCGGAGTGCCCCCCTCGGCGCGCAAGAAGTCTCCGAGCGCAGCGGCTGCATAGGGGAACAGGGTGCGGTGAACGAAGTCGATGTCGGTGGTCGTGCCTTCGATGTCCGTGAGGATGGCCTGAATCATGACCCGGACCCCACCGCTTGCCGGAGTACCTGTCCCTGCAGTTCGCACTGCAGCAGAAATTCCCAGGCGTCGTAATGGCGCTTGGTTTCCTGCAGGTCACGCCCGAATGAATACAGCCCATGCCCGCGCAGAAGAAACGCGCGGGCGCGGTGAATCGCTTGCCAGTGGCTGCGGATGCGTTCGGCGAGCGGGGCCATGTCCTGCGCGTTGTCCAGCACCACCAGATCGAGCGCGGCCTCGTGGGAGTCGATGCCGGCAATGGCCTTTTGCATCTCGTAGCCCTCAAGGCGCAGCCGTGGCTGTTTGCAATGCCGCGAGAGCGAGGTCGCGGCAACGGAGTGCCCGTGCAGCACGGCCCCGACCTGTGGGTCTTGGCGGTATACTGCCAGATGAAGCGCGGTTTCGGCCGAGGGCTTGCGTTGCCCCTCCAGCTGGCCATCCATGCCGACCACCAGCAGGTCAGCACGACTGAGCCTGTGTTTGTCGGCTCCGGATGCGGTGATCCAGATGCGCTGGGCGTCGATGCGGGCAGAGCAGTTCCCGCCGGTTGCTGGGCAGTGGCCGGCCGCGGCCATTCCTTGAGTGCTGCGTACCAAGGCGGTGGCCAGGGCTTCGATCTGGGTACGAGGCTGTGTCATCTGGGCGCGCTGCGTCTGCTGAGCGGTGGGTGACTGAGGATTCCGGCCGCGGGCGGGCCAGGGAGGCGGGCATCTTACCCATTTGATTGCGGTGGCTCCAGCGGCTGCCGGATAATTGCGACCCCGGCGAGGCGATCGGCGTGGCGCGGTGAAGGAAGCAAGCGATTGAAGCGACAACCACCGACCAGCCGGTTGCCACAGATCGGCGAGACCGTATTTACCCGCATGTCTGCGCTGGCTGGCGAGGCCGGTGCCATCAATTTGTCCCAGGGCTTTCCTGATTTCGACGGCCCCGATTTGTTGTTCCAGCGCCTCGCGGCCCACGTCGCAGAGGGGCGCAACCAATATGCCCCGATGCCGGGCCTCTTGACCCTGCGCCAGGCCATCGCCGTACAGGTGGCGCGCCACCATGGCCGGCACGTCGATCCAGACCACGAAGTCACCGTTACCTCCGGTGCCACCGAGGCACTGTACGCGGCAATCGCAGCGATGGTCGGGCCTGGCGATGAAGCCGTCGTGTTGGACCCGGCCTACGATGCCTATGTGCCCGCGATCTTGCTCAATGGCGCCCGGGCGCGGCGTGTGCCGCTCGAAGCGCCGGAGTTTCAGGTGGATTGGGGCCGCGTTTCGGATGCGGTCACACCCAAGACGCGGCTGGTTGTCATCAACACCCCCCACAACCCAACGGGAAGGGTTCTCGGAGCGGATGACCTGACCCAGTTGGCCGAGTTGGTGCGTGACCGGCCCATTTGGGTGCTGTCGGACGAGGTGTACGAGCACATTCAATTTGGCCCAGTGCTGTCGAGTGTGCACCGGCATCCCGAGCTGCGCGCCCGCTCCCTGGTGGTCTCGTCCTTCGGCAAGAGCCTGCACATCACCGGCTGGAAGCTCGGTTATTGCGTAGCGCCAGCCGAATTGACCCGGGAACTGCGCAAAGTCCACCAGTACCTGACCTTTTCCAGTTTTACACCGGCACAGTGGGCGCTTGCAGACCTGTTCGCGGCCCAGCCCGACGTGATGGACGGCCTGGCCGATTTTTATCGCGCCAAGCGGGACCTCTTCGCTGAGGCGCTGGCGGGCAGTGGATTCGACCTCCTTCCGTGTCAGGGGACCTACTTTCAAGTGGCATCCTATGCACGCCTGAGCGGTCTCGCAGACACGGAATTTGCCGAGCAACTGATTCAGAAGGCGGGTGTTGCCGCGATTCCCGTGTCGGTCTTCTACGAAGCGCCTCAGGAGTGCGCGCCGTTGGTTCGATTCTGTTTTGCCAAGTCCGACACCACCTTGCTCGAGGCGGCGCGTCGTCTGAGTGCCCTTCGATGAGAGTGAGGTGTCCCAGCCTCAGTCGCTGCGTGTTCCTGTGCCCATGACAGGTTCGGGTCTTCAGCCACTCAACTTGGCGTTGGTGCAAACCCGTTTGCATTGGCATGACCGGGCGGCCAATCTTGCTCACCTGGATCAGGTGCTGGAGCCACTGGAGCACGCCGACCTGGTGGTACTTCCTGAAATGTTCACCACGGGTTTCACCAACCAGGCAGTGGACGTTGCCGAAACCATGACCGGCCCAGCAGTGGCCTGGTTGCAGGCGCAGTCTCGCAGGCTCAATGCGGTGGTTTGCGGGAGCCTCGCAATGCGCGACTGCGGCCAGCACTTCAACCGTTTTCTTTGGGTGACCCCCGCCGGGGACCTGAGCTGGTACGACAAGCGCCACCGGTTTCGAATGGCGCAAGAAGACCAACACTACGCCGGTGGAAGCGACCGACCCGTGTTCTTGCTAGGGCCTTGGCGAATCCGGCCGATCGTTTGCTACGACCTGCGGTTCCCGGTGTGGTGTCGCAACCGGGGCGACTACGATCTGCTGCTGTGTGTCGCGAACTGGCCTGCGCAGCGCCGTTACGCTTGGGCAACCTTGCTCGCGGCCCGGGCCATCGAAAACATTGCGCATGTGGTGGGCGTCAACCGCGTTGGCACCGACGGCAACGGGCTTGACTATGCCGGAGACAGCATGGTGCTGGGACCGGCCGGCGAGCCCCTTGCCACCCTGGGCGAGGGAAAAGAGGGCGTGATCGAGCGGTGCTTGAGCCTGCCGGATCTCAGTGAATTCCGGGCGCGCTTTCCCGCCCACCTGGATGCCGACTTGTTTGAGCTGGTGCCAGGCAAGGGAGACCCGCCGCCGTGATCACCCGCAGAGTTCGCCCCTCAGCACGGTGATGGCTTCGCCCTCGACGCACATCCGCCCCCCGTCATTGATCTGAAGCCAGAAGGCCCCGCCCCGCTCAGAGATCTGGCAGGCGGCAAGGCTTGGCGTGCCCAGCTTTTCGGCCCAATAGGGCCCGAGGCTGCACTGGCTGGACCCGGTGGCCGGGTCTTCATCCTGGCCACCACGGGGCGCAAAGTACCGCGATAGATAGTCGAACTCCGGTTGGTCACTGGGGGCGGTGACTG
>DHQM01000245.1:0-9851 GCA_002408105.1 Gammaproteobacteria bacterium UBA5338
CGCATGGAAGCCGCCCACATCATGGCCCTGTTGGTGGTGGACACTGACCGTCGGCCTGTTGGCGTGGTGCACATGCACGACCTTGTGCGTGCGGGGGTGACATGAGCGGGGTTATCAAAGGCGCAATGGCGAAGGTGCCGCCCGAGCTGGTCGAGCGCCTTCGCTCGATTCGGCTGTTGGGCCTGGACGTCGACGGAGTGCTGACCGACGGGCGGGTGTATTTCCATGGGGATGGCTCTGAGAGCAAGGCGTTCAACATCCTCGATGGCCATGGCCTCAAAATGCTGCAGCGTTGCAACATCGAGGTCGCCATCATCAGTGGGCGCCGTTCGGGGGCGGTGCGCCAGCGCGCCGCCGAATTGAGCATCCAGGCGTTGTATGAAGGCTGTGGCGACAAGCAAGCGCAGATGCGCACATTGTTGCAGCGTCGTGGCCTGAGTCCAGACCAGGCCGCCTACATGGGTGACGATCTTCCGGACGTGCCCGTGATGCGTTTCGTGGGCCTGGGCCTCACCGTTGCCAATGCACACCCGGGTGTCATTTCCGTGGCCGACTGGTGCAGCCTTCGACGGGGCGGCGAGGGTGCGGTGCGTGAGGCCTGTGATCTGCTTCTGGCCGGGCAAGGGCACCTCGACGAGCTGTTGCGCGAGGCGGGCTGCCCATGATCAGCAGAGTTCCTGGCTGGCTACAGCGGCTGTTTGGCGTGCCCGCACTCGGCGCTGTGGTTGTGGCAATGGGCATCGTGTTGTTGGTGTGGTTTCGCTGGTCGGGGGTGGAAGAGCATGCGGTCGCGCCAGCCGCGGTGGACCTTCAGGCCCCGGATTTTTACATGAGTGGCGTTGAACAGCGCCGCTACACGGAGGAAGGCCAGCAAGACTACCGGCTCGTGGCGGCGCATTGGGAGAGGCCGAGGGGTGCACGGCACAGCCAATTGGTGCAGCTTCAATTCTGGCTCGGCCCAGCAGCGGGGGCCGCGCAGGGCTTTCGGGCCGAGGCCGCCTCCGGCACCTTGTACGCTGAGGTGGATCGCCTGAATTTGAACGGCGGCGTGGCCTTTTGGCAGCCCTTGCCGGGCGGGCTTGAGCGCCGATTCAGAACGGCTGCCCTGGACGTACAGCTGGACACGCGTGAAGCGCACGGCACGGATCCGGTCGAGCTGATGGCGCCGGGCGCATGGATTTGGGGCGAGGGCGTTGAAGCAGACCTGACCCAAGGCAGGTTCTCGATTCTCGGCCGTGTGCGCGCGGAACACCAATGGGTGGCTGGTGGGCAGTAGGGTATGGGACCGGCGTTGTGGCCTCTGGCTGCTGGTCCTTGGCCTACTTGGGTTGGCCCCACGCGTGGGTGCCTTGCCAGAGGACGGCGCCCAGCCGGTGGAGATCGCCGCAGACCGGGTCGAACTGGATCAGCGGGCCGGAGAGGCACGTTATCTGGGCCGGGTGGTGGTCACCCAGGGTTCGCTGCGCATCGAGGCGGACCAGGTCCGGATTCGCAGCGACGCGAACGGCCTGAAGGCCGTAGAGGCAGATGGCGATCCTGCACGCTACCGGCAGCTGGTGGCCACCGAAGCCGGTGGTGAAGACCAGGAATTAAGCGGCAGCGCGGCGCGCATCCTGTATCAGGCCGACGAGCGCACCATCATACTGGAAGGCAATGCCCAGCTGCGCCAGGGCGGACACTGGTTTTCGGCTGGGCGCATCCTGTTCGATGTCGGTGCGCGCCAACTGCAGGCCACTGCCGATCCAGCGCAGGCCGGCACCGACGGCCGGGTGCGCTTGGTGTTGCCCCCGCCCCAGGCGAGGGCGCCTTGAGCGCGGCCCCAAGCCGGCTGATTGCGGAGCACCTGGCCAAGCGCTACCGCAAGCGTGAGGTCATCCGGGACTTGTCCCTTGAGGTGTCCAGTGGCGAGGTGGTTGGCCTGCTGGGCCCAAATGGGGCCGGCAAGACGACCTGCTTTTACATGCTGGTGGGCCTGCTGCCACTGGATGCGGGGCACATTCACATCGATGGTGTAGACGTCAGCCGCATGCCGGTTCACCGCAGGGCGCGCTTGGGTCTTGGCTACCTCCCTCAGGAGGCCTCGGTGTTTCGCGGCCTGAGTGTTGCGGACAACATCAAAGCCGTACTTGAACAGCGCCCTGACCTCGACGCCGCAGGGCGGCGTCGACGCCTCAGTGAGCTGCTGGAAGAGTTTCACATCGGCCACATTCGTGACAGCCTCGGGATGGCGCTGTCTGGTGGTGAGCGGCGCCGGGTTGAGATTGCCCGTGCCTTGGCGATGGAGCCGCGGTTCATGCTGTTGGACGAGCCGTTTGCGGGTGTCGACCCGATCTCCGTTGATGACATCAAGGCCATCATTCGCCACTTGCAGACCCGTGGCATTGGTGTCCTCATCACTGACCACAACGTACGCGAGACCCTCGATATCTGTGAGCGGGCCTATATTGTGAGTGACGGGGGCGTTATTGCTGCGGGCTCGGCCGTCGATATAATGGCAGACCAACGTGTTCGCGACGTGTATCTTGGTGCGGATTTTCGCCTTTGAGTCGTGCGGCACCGCACCCGGGCCGCTGCTGCGAACTGCGCGCAGGGGGTCTGAGGTCGGCGCACCAGCACCGCCGTATTGCTGTAAACCGAGTCACCGATGAATAGATGAAACCGACCCTGCAACTAAAACTTGGTCAGCAGCTGACCATGACCCCGCAGCTGCAGCAGGCAATTCGACTGCTGCAGCTGTCCACATTGGACCTCCAGCAGGAAATTCAACAGGCCCTGGAAAACAACCCCATGCTGGAGGTCGAGGAAGACCAGGGGCTGGCCACCAACTCCAGTGAAGGCGAGCGGCACGAGTCCGGTGAGGATCCAGACGGTGCCGAAGCGCAGGCGGCAGCGGAATCCAGTGGCGCGGAGGGGGACGAGTATGCCGCAGAAGGTGACTGGAGCGAGTCGATTCCGAGCGACTTGTCGGTCGACAGCAACTGGGATGCGGTGTATCCCACTGCTGGGGTGGCTTCAGGCCCAGGGGGCGATGGGGACGATTATGATTTCGATGGCCGCAATGGGACCACCGAGACCCTACAAGACTACCTGAACTGGCAGCTCAACCTGACACCCATGTCGGACGTTGACCGTTTGATCGCCATGAACATCATCGACGGCGTCACCCCCGACGGCATGCTCACCACCCTGCTTGACGACGTGCGTGTGAGCCTTGAGCGCGACGACATTCAGGTGGAATTGGATGAGATTGAGGCTGTGCTGCACCGCATTCAGCAGTTCGATCCCGTTGGTGTTGCAGCCCGCAGCGTGGATGAGTGCCTGTTGATTCAGCTGCGCCAGCTGCCCGTCGATACGCCATGGCGCCGCGAGGCCGAGGTGGTGCTCGCAGAGCACATGGGGCTGCTGGGCAACCGGGACTACACCCAGTTGATGCGCCGCATGCGGCTGAAACAGGACCAGCTCGCAGAAGTGTTGCAGCTGATCCAAGGGCTGAACCCGCGCCCGGGGGCCTCAGTTTCGACGGCGCAGCCTGAATATGTCATCCCCGATGTGTTCGTTCGCAAGGTCCAGGGACAGTGGGCCGTGGATCTGAACCCGGACATTGCGCCCAAGCTGCGCGTCAACGAAGGTTATGCGTCCCTGGTGCGGCGTGCGGACAACGGTGCCGACAACCAGTACTTGCGCAGCAACCTCCAAGAGGCGCGCTGGTTCCTGAAAAGCCTGGCGAGCAGGAACGACACCCTGCTCAAGGTGGCGCGGGAGATCGTTCGTGTGCAGCAAGGGTTTTTGGAGCACGGCGAGGAGGCCATGAAGCCCTTGGTGTTACACGACATCGCCGAGGCGGTGGAGATGCACGAATCGACCATTTCAAGGGTCACCACCCAGAAATACATGCACACGCCGCGCGGCGTGTTTGAGCTCAAGTATTTTTTCTCCAGCCACGTGGGCACCGACACCGGCGGCGAATGCTCTTCCACTGCGATCCGCGCGATCATTCGCAAACTCATTGGCGCTGAGAACCCGCGCAAGCCCTTGAGTGACAGCAAAATCACTGCTGTGCTTGCCGAGCAAGGCATTCAGGTGGCTCGGCGCACCATTGCAAAGTACCGCGAGTCGATGGACATTCCGCCGTCCAACGAGCGCAAACAACTGCTCTAGCCTGCCTTCAAGGCACTGCGGAGCCTGGAATTCGGTTCGTGCTCAAGGAGGCACTCCATGCAAATCAACATCAGCGGCCACCACCTGGACCTCACCGATGCGCTCAAGCAATATGTCATTGAAAAATTTCAGCGCATTGAACGGCATTTCGATCAAATCACCAGCGTCGAAGTGATCCTAGAGGTGGAAAAACCCCGCCAGAAAGCGGAAGCCCGGATTCGAGTGGCCGGGGGTGAAGTCTTTGCGCAGTCGGAGTCCGATGACATGTACGCGGCCATCGATTCACTGGTCGACAAGCTGGACCGGCAGTTGATCAAGCACAAGGAAAAGACCATCGGGCGCCACCATGGCGCGGCCGGAGCGCGCTGACCTCCAACCACGCGGGAGCCGCGCATGCAGCTCAAGCACATTCTATCGCTCGAGCGCACCCTGTTGTTCGACTGCGGCAGCAAGAAGCGGCTGTTCGAGAGCACTGCGCACCTGGCCGCTGAACAGGTCCCGGGCCTCGAAGAAGAAGTGGTATTTGAAAAGCTGATTGCCCGAGAGCGCCTCGGCTCCACCAGCCTGGGTGGTGGGGTTGCGCTGCCCCACTGCCGGGTGCCTCACTGCCGGGAAGTGGTGGGCATCCTTTCCAAAGTCAGCCCTGCGATCGACTTCGATGCCGGAGATACCGAACCGGTGGACCTGGTGTTCGTGCTGCTGGTTCCCTTGGAGCCCACTGAGGAACACCTGCGCACCCTGGCGATGCTGGCCGATTACTTTTCCCGCGATGAATTCAAGGCCCGCCTGCGCCAGTCCGCAGACCGGGCGGCACTGTATGATGCGGCTGTGGAATACCACCCGGAGACGCCGTGAGTGACCCTGCGCGTTTTGAGCTGGTGATCGTTAGCGGGCGGTCTGGCTCGGGAAAAAGCACCGCGCTCCACGTACTTGAAGACCTGGGCTTTTACGCCATCGACAACTTGCCGGCCGGGTTGTTGGCGACCTTGGCGGCTGGGGTCGGGGGAGGCCAGTTCGCCGAGCAGCGCCGCGTCGCGGTCAGCATCGATGCACGGAATGTACCGAGTGAGCTGCAGCAACTGCCCGGCATTCTGGCTGAGCTGCAGCAAAGCAACCTCACGCTTCAAACCCTCTACCTCGACGCCGACGAGCAGACGTTGCAGCAGCGCTTCAGTGAAACACGGCGGCGCCACCCATTGTCTGGTGCAGAAACCGGACTGGTGGAAGCGATGGCGCGTGAAGCCCAACTGCTGCAACCCGTGTCCGCGATCGCTGATTTCACCATCGACACCAGCCGGTTGAGCATCCACCAGCTGCGTGAGGTGGTGCGTTGGCGCTTCGCTGGCACACCGGGGGATGGCTTCTCCCTGTTGTTCGGGTCATTCGGCTTCAAACGCGGCGTACCTTTCGACGCCGACCTGGTGTACGACGCCCGCTGTCTCCCCAATCCCCATTGGGTCCCCGAGTTGCGCAGCCTCACAGGGCGGGACGCCCCGGTGGTGGCGTACCTGGAAAGCCATTCCGATGTGGCGGAATTCTACGGGGAAATCGCCGGCTACCTGCACCGTTGGCTGGGCCGCTACGAGCGCCCCAGCCGCAGCTACCTGACCGTTGCCGTCGGCTGCACCGGCGGACAGCACCGGTCGGTCTACCTGTGCGAAGCGCTGGCTCGCGAGTTTGGCGTCAGCCGCACCAATGTGTTCGTTCGCCACCGCGAGTTGGGCCTCGAGGCTGCATCGACCGCTCGCCGCACCTA
This sequence comes from Gammaproteobacteria bacterium UBA5338, assembly GCA_002408105.1. GTDB lineage: Bacteria > Pseudomonadota > Gammaproteobacteria > Pseudomonadales > UBA5862 > UBA5862. The sequence goes on from DHQM01000245.1 coordinate 5,915, forward strand.
ACCCGACAAACTCCTCCGAAAACCCCGCAGATCCAGCACGTTGCGGTCCCTGGACGCGGTAGAATTGCCGTTGACGCACCTTTGACTGCTGTTTACGGAACCTCAGCATGGCCCTCCCCGCCAAGAAACTGCGCACCCAGTCGTACCTCCACCAGTTCACCGAAGCGTTGGAGACCGGTGGACTGCTGGATGTACGGCGGCAACTCGACAGCCTGCCACCGGCCGACGTTGCCCACCTGATCGAGTCCTCTCCACCGCGCATGCGGGATGTGATCTGGGACCTGATTGAAGTGGAGCGGGAGGGTGAAATCCTCCAATACCTATCGGACGATCTGCAGGTTCAGTTCCTGTCCCAGATGGACGCCGAGGAGGTGGTCTCCGTCACCGAAGGGCTGGATGCGGACGACATCGCGGATGTGCTGCAACAGTTACCGGACCGCGTGTTGCGCCAAGTGCTCGACTCGATGGACGCCCAGGACCGCCATCGACTCGAAACCGTGCTCTCATACCCTGAGGACACCGCTGGCGGGCTGATGAACCCAGACGCCGTCACCGTGCGCCCGCGCATCACCCTGGACGCGGTGCTGCGCTATTTGCGCCGGCATGAGGCGCTGCCGGACATGACCGACGCCATCATCGTTGTCAACCGCGACGATCAGTTCGTCGGCCTGCTCCCCGTCGCCAAGGTGTTGGTCTCGGATCCGAACCTCACCGTTCGGGATGTGATGCAAACCGACATCGAGCCCATCCCGGCCACCATGCCAGCACCCGAGGTGGCCAAACTTTTTGAGCGCCGCGACTGGGTTTCAGCCCCGGTGGTCAACGAGGCAGGGCGCCTGCTCGGGCGCATCACCATCGACGACGTGGTGGATGTCATCATCGAGCAGGCCGATCACAACGTCATGAGCCGGGCGGGGCTGAGCGAAGACGCAGACACCTTTGCTCCGGTCTGGCGGGCGGCAACCAAACGTGCGCCTTGGCTCGGCATCAACTTGCTGACCACCTTTATCGCCGCCGGTGTCATTGGCCTGTTTGCCGACACCATCGAACAGGTGGTGGCCCTGGCGGTGCTCATGCCGATCATTCCCAGCATGGGTGGGGTGGCAGGAAGTCAGACCCTCACGCTGGTGATTCGCGGGGTGGCTCTGGGGCACATCGGCGGCGCCAACGTGCGTTGGTTGCTGGGCCGCGAGGTATTGGTTGGCCTGATCAACGGGCTTTTCTGGGCGGTGGCGGTGGCGCTGGTGGCGACCTTCTGGTTCAACGATCCGACCTTGGGCGTGATCGCTGGGGCAGCGATGGTGTTCAACCTGCTCGCAGCGCCCTTTGCCGGCGCCATGCTGCCGATCGTGCTGCGCGCCATGCGCATCGACCCGGCCCTTGCCGGTACCGTGATTTTGACCACAGTCACTGATGTGGTTGGCTTTGTGGCGTTTTTGGGCTTGGCAACCTGGGTGTATTGATGCGGGAAGAAGACACAGCGGCGAGCGAGGACACCGAACGGCGCGCCAGTAAGTCCGCGCGCAAACGCGAGATGCAGGCACTGCAAGCGTTGGGCGAGCGGCTGGCAACCATGAAGCGGGACGAGCTTGCGGACCTGCCCCTGACAGAGGCGTTTCGAGCCGCCCTTGCTGAGGGGGCCAGGACCAAGGGACGCGAGGCGCAGCGGCGCCACCGGCAATACCTCGGGCGTTTGATGCGCACTGAGGATGGCGATGCCATCGCCGCGGCGCTTGCAGCCCGGGAACAGGCGACGCAGCGGGCGGCTCGGTTGCATCACCAGGTCGAACGCGAGCGTCAGGCATTGCTCGCGGGCGATGTTGAGCTTGCCGTGCGGTTGCGTCAGGCAGACGAGCAGCTCACGGACGCCAAACTCCAGGGTCTGTGCGAGGCGGCTGCCGGCGCACCGGACCCTCGAGCAAAGCGCCGAGCCTCGCGTGAGCTGTACCGGAGAATCGCGGCTCTGCACGACGCCGCGGGCAGCTAGTTGGGCGTGGCGTTTTCGTCGGCGAAAATCTCCTCCAGACTCACCTGTGGGTCGTTCCAATTCCCTTGAATCCGATACCGGGCGCTGGTCATCTGGGCCAGCGGACGCTCCAGAATGCGAGTCGCGATGAACACCGTGACGGCCGTGGGGACGCCCCCGAGCAGGCCCGCATACCAGGGAAGGTTGTCGGCCAGGGCCAGGGTGGCGACCAAGTGTCCATCGACGGTGTTGGTCAACAGGTCTGCGCTGCCGGTCAGGCTGAATTTGCCGATTCCTGAGTCGATGCGCAGGGGTTCGATCAGGGTGGCGGTGCCCTGGTCGAGCGCCGCTCGCGCGGAGAGCCGCCGAAAGTTCAGGCTGTTGCCGCCAAGGTCCGTGAGGTTGAGGTCCAAGCGACGAATCAATGCATCCAGGTTGAACAGGCTGAGTACGCCGAGGGCACCGGTGTTGCCGCCGGTGTACATCTTGCCGTTCTCGGCGTTGATGTCCACTCGCCCGGTCAAGCCGGCCAACGCAAGATCGGTTGGGTCGCCGGGCCAGATCAGGTCTGCTTCGGCGGAAAGCGCCTCGCTGCTGGCCACTGGCTCCAGCCCGAATGCACCCGTGAGCCGGGCGACATCGCCCCCGGTTGCACGCATCCGCAACCGGGTGGTGGATGCCTCCTCGCTCGTCTCGGGCATGCGCCACAACAGTTCCGCGTGGTTGACGCGAAACCCCTCGAACTCGCCACGAATGTTGTTCAGCCCAAGGCCCCGCGTCATGGGTTGCAGCTCAAAGGTCCATCGTCCGAGCGGTTGGCGGTCGATCTCCAGGGCGTTGATCTGCACCCGAGTGGGTGGCAGCTTGGCCATCGACGCCGGAGTCACCCTACGTGGCTGCGATGCGTCACTGCCCGGGGAAGGCATCGGAATGCTGAGCCGCTGAAAGTCGGCGAGCACGGGTCGACCCGACTCACCGCCTTGGACGGTGCCACTCACATCAGGGCTTTCGATCGACAGCTGCCATCCGCTTGCATTCTGGTCATAGCCTGCGACCACCTCGGTCGCAGTCCAGCCCGGGGTGAGGTGAAGCTGCTCGATCGAAAGTCTGGCCGTGACAGGGAAATTCGTCGCGCCCTTGGCTGGCAGATTCAGCGTCTGGAAGGCCCTGGACCAGGCCGGTAACGAGACGCTCGCCGTGGTCCCTTGCAGGGCAAAGCCCGCCCGCGGCAACTCCACCGATCGGCACTGGATGCAGAGCGCGATGCGCGGTGGATGGTCGGTGGCCGCTTCAATTTGCATGCGCGCGCGCGCGCCCAGCTGGAGCGTCACTCGCGGGGGCGCTTTGGGGGGCAAAGCGACCATGGCTTCAGTCTTCCAGCTCGCCTGCGCCGGTTTGTCGGCAGGTGCTGGCAGGGTGCTTTGCACCCCCACCAGGTCGCTCGTTACGTGCAGCAGCACGGGTGTGGATGCCTCGGACGGCAGCTGCAGTTCTGCGCGGTAGTCGGCCAATCCAGTCACCTGGGCAATGGGGAGATCGAGCCATTTGAGCAGGTCCTGTGCGCCGATGCGTCCGGTCTGGTGGATGCGTGTTTGCGCGCCGGCTTGGGTCGGCGGGTCTGATTCGATGCTGAGGCGAACCGGCTTGCCGAACAGGACCCCGCTGATGGCCTCGGAGGAGACCCCACCCTCGCTCGATAGCTGGACGGTGCCGCGTACATTGGTGTATTCGAGTTGGGCCGGAGTCACCTGAACCCGGTCGGCATCCACGGACAACCGCAGCGCGTAGCCGATGACCACCGGGTCGACCAGGCGCAGGTTCAGGGTCAACTGTCCCTTTAAGGTGCCCGACCCTTCCAGCGCATTGAGCACCACACCGGTGGTGCTCGCGAGGGGTGTTTGCAAGACAAACCGCTTTGCTTGCCCGACTTCGCCCGCAGCCGGAACCTTGAGCTCCAACTGGTAGGCACCG
>DHQM01000245.1:10082-10526 GCA_002408105.1 Gammaproteobacteria bacterium UBA5338
CTGGTAGGCACCGCTCGGAGTGGTGCGGCCGCGGAGGGTGCCCTGGCCAAGTTGAAGGCCGGCCAAGTCGCCATGAGAGAGGTGCAGGTCCAGCGCGTCGTCCACCAGTTGCACCTGGGCGGACCCTGCGTCCAGGGCTGGCCAGCCGGGCTCGAAAACCAGGTTGGCCTGGTCAACATCGTAGTGCTGCAGCAGCCGCGCGGACTGGGGGCCATCCGCAAAGCGCAGCGACCCCGCGTAGACCAGGGCCCCTGAGGTCAGCTGGCCATCGTGCAACGCCGCGTTGAGCCAGGCTTCCAGTGCGGGAGCGCTCGGCAGTCGAGGCAGGAACTGGCGCCCGTCTGCCAGGGCGAGCGCGCCAATTCCGACGCGAAGTCCAAGGTGCGGCGCATCCCCCTGTGTGGGAACCCGCAGACGGAAATCCGCCGCCCCCCGGTAACCCTC
>DHQM01000245.1:10737-11301 GCA_002408105.1 Gammaproteobacteria bacterium UBA5338
CCAGGTGCGTGCCGAGGGTCACGCACCTGGAGGGGTCCGGAACCCAGTTCAATCTGATCCGGGGTGAAGCGCCAAAACAGGTCGCCCGAAACTTCGCGTGGCTGCCAGGCACTGGGAAACAGCTGCGGAAAGTGGATTTGCGCGGCGTGTGCGTTCAGGCGCACAAGCCCCTCGGCGCCCCGCGCGAGGAGTTGCCCGGCGATGCCTTGGGTCGACGGGGCACCGCCGTGCGCCCGGTTGGCAAATCCGCGGATCTGGGCTGACACCCGTGGCCTGCGCAGCGCGTCTGAGGAAAGGTCCTCCCACTGGATCTGGACGGTTTCGAGCCGCCCAGACGGGTCGGTATCGAGCAGGGCCTGACGCAGTGCTGGCAGCGCTGTGAGTGCGAGTGCCCAGTCTGTCCAGGGCGCGATGTCAATTTGGTCAGCCAGCAGCAGCACCGGTTGCCCGGCTCCACCCTTGAGGTGCAAACGGGTTTCTGTCGGGGCGGCGTTCGGTACCAGCAAACGCAAGGGGGCCACCTGCAGCTGCCAATTCTCTGGAATCAGGCTGGTGGGTCCGAAC
>DHQM01000245.1:11483-12015 GCA_002408105.1 Gammaproteobacteria bacterium UBA5338
GGTGGGTCCGAACCGGGCTTCGCCTTTGAAGTCCAGGCGCAGGCGGTCGGCGGCCCGTGGTGGGTTGGAGCCGGCGGGCAGCCTCCAGCTGTCCGCGAGAACCTGCCCCTGCACCCGGGCTGGCTGCTCCGCCTGCCAGCTGAGCCACAGTCTGGCACCAAGGTCGAGGGACTGCACCTGTGTTGCGGCCGACGCCCACACCCGGGTCGGATGAACCTGCTGCGGCGGCAGTTCGAGGTACGCCGAGAACCGGTCGATTGACCCGCCTGTGGGCCAGGTTGCCCGCAACTGCGCGGGCGACGCGAGCCCCGTCGGTTCGACTGCGCCCCGCAAATGGACCTGGTCTCCCTTCGGGTGCCAACGCAGTCCGTGCACCTGAGTGCGCAGGCGCTGACCCCCGGAGATTTGGTCCAGCTGCGCCTGTGCGATAGACAGCCGGGGATTGCGTTCGAGCCAGTCGCGGACCTGCGCCAGTGCTTCGGAGGAGCCATCGAGTGGGCTTTTGGCGTGGGTGCTGACGCCAGACCCCTGG
>DHQM01000127.1 GCA_002408105.1 Gammaproteobacteria bacterium UBA5338
CCAGGCTGTACGACAGCGGGGCCGTGGTCGAAGAAGACACCGATGCCGCCGGACAGTTTGTGCTGCACCTGCGCGGCTCGGGCCATGACCTCGCGCGATTGTTTCGTAGTGAAGGCCTGGAACTTGATAGACTGAATGGTCGGAGCGATGTGGGCCAGCCCCGCCCCGGCCACTGAACACCACCCTTGGGCCACCGAGCGGCCCGACAGCAACCCGATGGAGAACACGATGGCCTGGAACGAACCAGGTAACAACAACGGCAACGGGCGCAAAGACCCGTGGAGCGATCAGCGCAACGACCAGGGACCACCGGATCTGGACGAAGCATTTCGCCGCTTCAAGGACCGCCTGGGCGGGCTGTTTGGCGGCGGTTCCGGAGGCCCCAGCGAAGGCGGGGACTCGGGTTCCGGCGGGCTCGGCGGTGGGCTTTTTGTCGTGCTGCTGGTGGTCGGCCTTGCCCTGTTCGCGTACAACGCCCTCTACACGGTCAACCAGCAAGAGCGCGCCGTGGTGCTGCGGTTCGGTCGCTACATCGACACCGAACAGCCCGGACTGCACTGGAAAATCCCGCTCATCGACCAAGTGTATAAGGTCAACGTGACCCGGGTCCGAGACACGTCGCACCGGGAACTGATGCTGACCGAGGATGAAAACATCGTGGATGTGGCCATTACGGTCCAGTACCTGATCCGCGACCCGAAAGCCTACGTGATTCAGGTGCGTGACTCGGACCTGGTGCTCAAGAACGCAACCGAGAGCGCGCTGCGCCACGTGGTCGGCACCTCGCAGATGGACCTGGTCATTTCCGAAGGGCGCCAGCAGATCGCCGCGGAAGTGTCCGAACGGCTCCAGGAATACCTCAACGACTACCGCTCGGGGCTGACCGTGGTCAAGGTCAACATTGAGGAAGCCAAGCCGCCACAAGAGGTCCAGGCCGCGTTCGACGACGTGATCAAGGCCCGCGAGGACGAAACCCGTTTCCGCAATCAGGCCGAAGCTTACGCCAACGGCATCATCCCCGAGGCCCGCGGTTATGCACAGCGACAACTCCAGGAAGCGCGTGCGTACGAGGAGCAGGTTGTGGCCCGCGCCGAGGGTGAAACCGCACGCTTCGGTGCGCTCCTTGACGAATACGAACTGGCCCCCGAAGTGACCCGAGAGCGGCTCTACATCGATGCCATGCAAGAAGTACTCACCAACTCCAGCGCTGTGATGATCGACGCCGAAGGCAACAACATGGTGTACCTGCCCCTTGACCGGCTGCTGTCCGAGCAAGGCGCCTTGCGCACCCCCGAGGGGCTGCGGCTCGAGCGCAGCCAAGTTCGCGAGCTGGCGGACCAGGTGCTCGAAGACCTCCGCTCCAGACAGTCCAATGGAATTCGCCGGGAGGGCCGCTAGCCATGGGCAACCGCAGTTTGGTCGTTGGCGCACTCATCGCGCTGGGCATCTTCATCGCCTATGAGACGCTCTACACCGTCAAAGAAACCGAAGCCGCCGTGCTGCTGGAGTTCGGCCGCTTGATCCGGGCCGAAATTCCGCCCGGCCTGCATGTGAAAAAACCGCTCATCAACGAAGTCAAGCGGTTCGATGCGCGGGTGCAAACCTTTGACGCCCAGCCGCAACGCTACTTCACCATCGAAAAGAAGGCGTTGATCGTCGACTCCTACGTGCTGTACCGAATCTCGGACGTGGAGACCTACTACACCGCCACCAACGGCGACGAGTTCCAAACCGCGCGGCTGTTGGCGCAACGGGTCAACACGGGCCTGCGGGACCAGTTCGGCGAACGCACCATGCGCGAGGTGGTCAGCGGTGAACGGGACCAATTGATGACCGAATTGGTCGAAAAGCTCTCGGACATCACCCGAGATGAACTCGGCGTGCAAATCGTCGACATCCGCGTCAAGCGCATTGACCTCCCTGAAGACGTGAGCCAATCCGTGTTCGAACGCATGAAGACCGAGCGCGAACGCCTGGCCCGTGAATACCGCTCCAAAGGGCGCGAGCAAGCCGAAGTGATCCAGGCCAAGGCCGACCGCGAGAAGACCATCATCGAGGCCGATGCCTACCGCGAGGCCGAGCGCATTCGCGGTGACGGCGACGCCAAGGCCGCCCGGATCTATGCCCAAGCCTACAACCGCGACCCGGAGTTCTATGGGTTTTACCGCAGCCTGCTCGCGTACCGTGGCAGCTTCACCGACCGCTCTGATCTGCTGCTGCTTTCCCCGGACAGCGATTTCTTCCGGTACTTTAAAAACCTTGAGCCCGCGGATTCGCGCTGATTCGACGCTGCAGATGGCGTAGAATTGCCCGTTGCACACGACATCCCGCAGGGGCTGCGAACCACGGAGGATCGGCATGGGGCCTGATCTGGCCGCTGCGCTTTGCCTGGTGCTGGTATTGGAGGGCATCCTGCCCTTCGTGGCACCGGCACGGTGGCAGCACGCACTGCGCACCCTGGCGGGCTGGGCGCCGCATAAGGTGCGCCTGGTGGGTCTCGCCAGCATGATTGCCGGTGCCCTGCTGCTGTCCCTTGTCAAACGCTGATTGCACCCACACCAGCTACGGAATTCGCCGGCCATGAACACTGCCGATCGCTGGTTGCTGCCCGATGGCATCGAAGAACTGCTGCCCACAAAGGCCGCGGTCCTCGAACTCCAGCGCCGCCGCCTTCTCGACCTGTACCGGACCTGGGGTTACGAGTTCGTGATCCCCCCCATGCTGGAGTACCTGGAGTCTCTTTTGACTGGCTCCGGCCGCGACCTCGACCTCAACACTTTCAAGGTGACCGACCAAACCACGGGGCGTCTGATGGGCCTGCGCGCAGACATCACGCCCCAGGTGGCGCGCATTGACGCCCATTCATTGCACCGCAACGGACCCACACGCCTGTGCTACGCCGGCAGCGTACTGCACACCCGAGCCAACCACAGCTTCGCCAGTCGCAGCCCGATTCAGGTTGGTGCCGAACTCTACGGAAGTTCCGAAACGGCAGCGGACCTCGAAGTCATCGCGTTGATGCTCGAAGGTCTAGAAGCGGTTGGTATCCAGTCTTTGAGTCTGGACCTCGGCCATGTGGGCATTTATCGGGCCCTGGCCAGCGCCGCCGGGATTCAGGCCGAACACCAATCCGACCTGTTTGAATTGATGCAGTCAAAAGCCTTCGGCGAAGTCGACGCGGCCCTCGCAGTGGGCACCGACCCTCCCACGACCCAGATGCTGCGGCAACTGCCTCACCTCTATGGCCCTCCAGCGCCCGTGCTGGCCCGTGCCCGCACCGAGTTCAGTGCAGCGCCCGAAGCGGTGCGCGAGGCGTTGGATCAGATCGAAGCCGTCGCCGCGGAAATCGGCGCACGGTATCCGCGGGTCGAACTTTATTGCGACCTGGCGGAGCTGCGCGGTTACCACTACCACACCGGCTTGGTGTTCGCGGCCTACACCGCAAACCATGGACAGGAACTGGCCAAGGGTGGGCGCTATGACGAAATCGGGCGGGTATTCGGCCGAGCACGGCCCGCCACCGGGTTCAGCCTGGACCTCAAGGCACTGACTGCCCTGACGCCATGTGGGGACTCGCCCGGCGGCATCTACGCCCCGAACCGGACACATGGTGATGTAGACGGGCAGGCCGAGGTGCGGGCGCTTCGCGCCCAGGGAGAGCGGGTGGTACAGGCCTTGCCAGGCGATGCTGCGACGCCAGAGTCGCTCGGGTGTGACCGTCAATTGGCCTGGGTAGAGAACCGCTGGCAGGTCGTCCCCCTATGAATGGTGCTGCTCAGGAGGCAGGTGCGCATGGGTAAGAACGTCGTCGTCCTCGGCACCCAATGGGGGGATGAGGGCAAAGGCAAGATTGTTGATCTGCTCACCGACCAAGCCGCTGCAGTGGTGCGTTTCCAGGGTGGACACAACGCCGGCCATACCCTCGTGATCGAAGGGCGCAAAACTGTATTGCACCTGATTCCATCAGGGATTTTGCGTCCCGGCGTCACCTGCATCATCGGCAATGGGGTGGTGCTTTCACCACAGGCCCTGCTCGAAGAGATCGCTGAGCTTGAATCCAACGGGATTCCGGTGCGCGATCGCCTGCGCATCAGCCCCGCCTGTCCATTGATCCTGCCGTACCATGTGGCCCTGGACCAAGCCCGCGAAGTGGCGCGGGGCAGCGCCAAGATCGGAACCACGGGACGCGGGATCGGTCCGGCCTACGAAGACAAGGTCGCGCGCCGTGGGCTGCGCCTCGGCGACCTGTTGCACCGCAAGCGTTTCGCAGCCAAGCTGGGAGAAGTCCTGGATTACCACAACTTCGTGCTGCAGCATTACTTTCATACCAGCCCGGTGGACTTCCAGCAGACCCTGGAGGAATCCCTGGCGTACGGCGAGCAGTTGGCGCCGATGACCATCGACACGGTGGCACTGCTGCACCAGTTCCGACTGCGGGGCGACCACATCCTGTTTGAAGGGGCCCAGGGGTCGCTGCTCGACATCGACCACGGCACCTACCCTTTTGTCACTTCGTCCAATACCACCGCTGGCGGCACAGCCACTGGCAGCGGGTTTGGGCCCCTCTACCTCGACCACGTGCTCGGCATCACCAAAGCCTACACCACCCGGGTGGGCTCGGGCCCGTTTCCGACCGAACTGTTCGATGACACCGGGGCGCGGCTTGCGGCGCGCGGGCACGAGTTTGGCGCGACCACGGGACGTGCCCGACGCTGTGGCTGGTTCGATGCGGTCGCACTGCGCCATGCGGTGCAGATCAATAGCGTGTCCGGCCTTTGCCTCACCAAGCTCGATGTATTGGATGGGCTGGATGCCATCCGCGTGTGCGTCAACTACCGCAATGCACAGGGAGAGCGGGCCGCCATTCCCTATGACAGTGAGGGGTATGAAGCGCTGGAGCCCGAGTACGAGGAACTGCCGGGCTGGCAGGAATCCACCCTGGGCGCAAAGCAACTCGCCGACCTGCCAACCAACGCCCGCGCCTACATCGCGCGTGTCGAAGAGCTCGTTGGCGCTCCGATCGACATCATCTCAACCGGCCCGGAGCGCAACGAGACCATCGTGTTGCGCCACTGCTTCGCCTGAGACAGGCGGCCCGCCACAAAAAATCAAAGCCCAGAACGAAAAACGGCCGCCCGAGGGCGGCCGTTTTGGGCTTCGAACGAGCGGCGATCAGCTGGCTTTGGGCAGGTTGACCGCTTTGACTTCGAGGAAGTCTTCGAGTCCGTACTCGCCGAGCTCGCGTCCGTTGCCAGACTGCTTGTACCCACCAAAGGGCGCCAAGGGGTTGAAGCCGCCCCCATTGATGCCCACCTGACCGGTGCGCAAGCGGCGCGCAACCTTGACGGCACGCTCCTGATTCTGCGACCAGACCGCACCGGACAGGCCGAAGACGGTGTCATTGGCAATCCGCACTGCGTCTTCGTCGTCTTTGTACGTGAGGATGCAGAGCACCGGCCCGAAAATTTCTTCCTGAGCAATGGTCATGTCATTGGTGACATCGGCAAAAATGGTGGGCTTCACGAACGCGCCACCTTCAAAGCCTTCTGGGTCTTCAGCGCCACCGATGACCAGGGTCGCCCCTTCTTCAATGCCTTTTCGAATGTAGTCCTTGACCCCTTTGGCCTGCTGGCGTGATGACATGGGCCCAAGGTGGAAGCCTTCCTGGGCCGGGTCCCCGAGGGTCGCGGCCTCTGCAGTGGCCTTGGCAATCGCGATGGCTTCGTCCTTACGTGATTCGGGCACCAGCATGCGCGTCAGTGCAACGCAGGTCTGACCACAATTCATCATCACCTGCTGCACGCCAGCCGATACCGCAGCCTGCAAGTCGGCATCATCCAGGATGACATTGGCCGATTTGCCGCCCAGCTCCTGGCAAACACGCTTCACTGTTTTCGCAGCGGTCTGGGCCACGCGCACGCCAGCTTCAGTCGAACCGGTGATCGAGACCATGTCGACATCGGGGTGGCCCGCCAGGGCTTCACCGATGACGGATCCAGGGCCGCTCACGAGGTTGAATACACCGGCGGGCAAACCAACTTCATCGACAATCTCTGCGAATAGGAACGCATTCAAAGGCGCTTCCTTACTCGGCTTGAGGACCATGGTGCAACCTGCCGCAAGCGCGGGGGCCACCTTGCCCACCACCTGATGCAACGGGTAGTTCCAGGGCGTGATGAAGCCACAAACACCGATGGGCTCCTTGGTCACCAGGGAGTTGCCCATTTCTTCAGTGAATTTGTAGTTCCGCGCAATGTCCACATAGCTCGACATCACAGTGTAGGGCAGGCCGGCCTGAATCAATTCGGCCATGCTGATCGGCATGCCCATCTCCTGGGAAATGGTTGACGCCACTTCCTTCATCCGCGCGCCCAGCGCGTCCGCCAGCTTCTTGATCCAATCGGCCCGCTCTTCCGGCGAGGTGGCCGACCAGCTGGAGAACGCGGCCTTCGCAGCCGAAACTGCATTGTCGACGTCCTGTTGATCGCCTTGGGGCACTACCCCGGCGACGTCGTCATTGAAGGGGTTGATGACTTGGCTTTCACCTTGCCCGTGCGGAGCAACCCATTCGCCGTTGATATACAGTTTGTCGTACTTTTTCATGGTCGACCTTTAGATTGGTTGTCAGTGGAGGGGACATGAATCAGTTGAAGGTGCACAGCGACTGCGTTGGCCACTGTTCCTAATCGGTGCCAGTGTGCCGAAGGTCGATGGTTTGCGCAACATCGGCGCGCCTATCCCAGTTGCTGCAACTCGCGTGCAATCAACTCTGGGCTGGCCAGTCGGCGCTTCAGGAAGGCTGCCAGCAATTCAAGGTCGGCCGGATCCAGGTGCGTACAATGGCACCCAAACAGCGGCCCCTCGCGCGACTCCATTTCGACCCGCATGACCCAGCTTGCGCGGCTGTCTGTGTCTTCGATGCACAGGCGGGCTTCGACACCGGCGCCGCGCCACTGCAAGTCGGGCACGGCGATCAAAGCGCCGCGCAGGGACAGGTCCACGACCCCGCCGCGGTAGCTGCCACCGGCGAAATCCAAAGCCACCGGCGCGTGGCAGCGCACCCGGGAAAAGCGCCGCCTGTTGCTGCGGCCATACACCTCCGCGGTCAGTTGTTTGGAGGCCACAGCGAATCCTTGAGCAAGTCCTGGAGCGGTCGCATGGCGGCCCGAATCCTCCCTTCGATGGTCGGTTTTCCTTGAGGTACAATAGCGCGCCTTTGCAGTCCTGCAAGCCAACCCCCCATTGAGGTAGACATGTTTGAGCGCAATCAGTCGATCGCCGAATTCGACCCAGAACTTTGGTCTGCGATGCAGGGCGAAGCGCAGCGCCAGGAGCAGCACATCGAGCTGATCGCATCGGAAAACTACGCGAGCCCGCGGGTGCTCGAAGCACAGGGGTCGGTGTTAACCAACAAGTACGCCGAAGGCTACCCCGGCAAGCGCTACTATGGCGGCTGCGAATTTGTCGATCAGGCCGAGGAACTGGCGATCGAGCGAGCCAAGGCCTTGTTCGGCGCTGACTACGCCAATGTCCAGCCCCATTCGGGGTCGCAGGCCAATGCGGCCGCCTACATGGCCCTGCTTGAGCCCGGCGACACCGTGCTGGGGATGAGCCTCGCAGATGGCGGCCACCTCACCCACGGGGCCAAGGTGAACTTCTCTGGCAAGCTCTACCATGCGGTCCAGTACGGCCTGGACGCTTCAACGGGTGAAATCGACTACGACCAGGTCGCGGAGCTGGCCCGAACCCACCGACCCAAGCTTGTGGTCGCCGGTTTTTCGGCTTACTCGCGCGTGGTCGACTGGCAACGGTTTCGGGAGATCGCCGACTCGGTCGAGGCAACCCTTCTGGTCGACATGGCCCACGTAGCCGGCCTGGTCGCGGCGGGCGTCTACCCGAACCCAGTGCCCTACGCGGACGTCACCACCACAACCACCCACAAAACCCTTGCCGGGCCGCGCAGCGGCCTGATCCTGGCGCGCTCCAACCCTGAACTCGAAAAAAAGCTCAACTCAGCGGTGTTCCCCGGCAACCAGGGCGGCCCCTTGATGCACGTCATCGCAGCAAAGGCGGTCTGCTTCAAAGAGGCGATGGACCCTGGGTTTCGCCACTACCAACAGCAAACTGTTGCCAACGCACGGGCCATGGCAGCAGCCATGATCGAACGGGGGTACAAGGTGGTTTCCGGTGGCACCGACAACCATCTCTTTCTTGTCGACCTGATTGGCAGAGACGTGACCGGCAAAGCCGCCGATGCGGCCCTCGGCCAAGCGCACATCACGGTCAACAAGAATGCCGTGCCAAACGACCCGCGCTCACCCTTTGTGACCAGTGGACTGCGCATCGGAACGCCGGCGGTCACCCGCCGCGGGTTCGGCGAGGAGCAGGTCACCGAGCTGGCCGGTTGGATTTGCGACATCCTGGACGACATCCAGAATGAAGCCACGCTGGAGCGGGTGCGCCAGCAGGTCGCACAACTGTGCAGCCGGTTCCCGGTGTACCGCGGCACCGCCTGACCCGCCCCAGGGCCACCAACAATGCGTTGTCCTTTTTGCGGTCTTGAAGACACCAAGGTGATCGACTCCCGGCTGGTCGCCGCCGGCGAACAGGTGCGACGGCGGCGCGAGTGCACCCACTGCCAGGAGCGGTTCACCACCTTCGAAAGCGCAGAGCTTGTCATGCCGCGCATCATCAAGCAGAACGGCGAACGCGAACCCTTCAACGAGGACAAACTGCGCAGCGGCATCCTCAGAGCGATCGAAAAACGCCCGGTGAGCATAGAGGATGTTGAGGCTGCCATTGGTCGTATCCAGCATCGGTTGCGCGCAACCGGTGAGCGCGAGCTGCCATCCGGCCAGATCGGCGAGGCGGTGATGGACGAGTTGCGCAAACTGGACCAGGTGGCCTTTGTGCGTTTTGCTTCAGTGTACCGCCGGTTTCAGGACATCGACGAGTTCCGCCAGGAAATCGATCGGCTCGCCAACCACGCCTCAGAACAGCGCTGAATGGCATCA
>DHQM01000003.1 GCA_002408105.1 Gammaproteobacteria bacterium UBA5338
ATGTGGCGTCCACCGCTCGTTGCGTGATCCGCTTGGACCGAGTAAACCCGCTGGGTTGAAGGGTCGGTCAAGGCCGCAAGCCCGTCGACAGCGTTCCACAGCGGCTGCAGCGCCTCGAGCTGCAGGACCACCGGCGTGCCCAGGCTGGTGCAGTCGGCACTCGCGCTCGCGTACCGGCGAATCTTGGTCCCAAACGGGGTATTCTGGTCGTCAAAGAACAACTCCACGACCGGATCCACATCGCAGCCATCGAGTGCACCGGCCGTGCCCGAACTCGGGTTGTCCTCCCGAAGTCTTCCGGACGAATCGATCAGTAGGGCCTGCAATGTGCCCGCCCAGCGCACCTCCTTGTTGTTGTTCTCGATGGAGGGGTGGTACAGCGCTTGGTAGACCGCGCCGGTTCCTGTCGAACTGTTGGCCACCACCGCCGCGGCGGTACCGGACGCCACCTCGCCTAGGATCGCACTGAAGACCTCACCGAGACTTTGCTCCAGAAGCCCGGGGTTGCGCACTGGGTAGTAGTTGTCGGGGTAGCCATCGCCGCCGGCAACCAGGTCTCCTCGCAGGTTGCGCTGGTCCCATTCGCGGTGATCTAGGGCATCCGGGAGGCCATCGCCATCACCGTCAAAGCCAGGGGTGGCGTCAAGGTCGTAGTCCTCGAACCCACCGTACTTGGCGGTGAAATACAGTGGGTCGCGCAGCAGTGCCGCCCCGCCGCTCGGGTCCGCCGTGAACAGGTGCGTCTTGGGAGCGGGTGCCCGGTGTGGGTTGTCATTGTCCAGGGTACTGAAGTTGACATTGCCTGGGCGCACCACCAAACGGTTGGCGTTGAACCCATCGCCGGCGTGGCTCGAGTCCGAAACGCCGTTGTACAACACCGTACCATCGGTCCCGGCCACGATGTACCCAAAGCGCAACGCATTGCCAGCGTAGGCATGGGGCACCGAGGTGATGACCTGAACCTGATCGTCCGCGACCGCCGGGCTGCACGCGGAGCCCGCGCAGAACTCCAGCCGCTGCGCGCCATCCAGGTCATAGTCCGCGCCCCACAGTGAGTCCTCCCAGTACACGATCATGCTGCCAGACTCCAGCACACCGGCGTTGAAGTTCATCGACTCAATCTGCACATTGACCATGCTGCACCCTTGCCACCTGGAATCATCCACAGCGGGGGTGCCACCGCCCCGGTTCGATTCACAAAATGGAATCAGACTCACGGCGCCGGACCCAGCCGGAATCACGAACTGAGGCAGGTTCTCCGACAGTGCAACGGCGTAGGTGCTCAGGGTCTGAATACCGGGAAATGCCGTGGTGGGTCGCAAATCCTGCGTGCGTGCGTGGTAAGCAAGGCCCGCAGCCTGATAACCGCCCTCGAGGGCCGGAATTTCAGGACAGATCCCTTTCGCCTCGGACAGGGAGCTCAGCGCTTTAGGTGTGCAGCGGCCATCGCTGCCGCCCACCAGGTAGTCGCCGGCGAAGCCACCGCTGTACTCCAACCCACCCACGACGTCAGTCAAGTCATTGACCACTGCAGCACTGGCAATGCCAGGGATGTCGGCAGCGGAGGTCAGGTCATCGGTATCAAAGGAATTGAGCCCGGTGGAGAGCACCACAATGGAACAGTTGGCACACCACTGATCGGACGACATGGGGTCTACCCAGGCAACCGAGGAGCTGGGCAAACCAGCCACGTACCCCGAGTCAGTGGTATCAAATGCGGCGGTCGGGCTGGTGTTGCCAGACATGTAGCGCAGCGCCTCAAGGTAAATCTCCCCCAGGGGGTTCCCCCAATCCTTGCACTGTCTGCCAGCATCAGCGGACGTTTTGAAGTCCGACACTGTGATGCTGTGGGTCGAGCAGTCGTCGTAACTGCTGGCGCCATAGTTGTACTTCGAGACCTTTAGCAGATCGATCGTGCGGATGATGCCGTCGTTGCCGGTGAAGATGCCGGTGTGGGTATCGATCTCGTCATCGGCTGGCGATGCATTGTTGGCCAACTGGGAAACGTTGCGGCGCAACACCCCGCCGGAAATGTTTTCGTTGTAGCTGCCGGACAGCAAACCAAAGCGGATCTCTCCTTCCTCGCCATACTGCTGTAGAAGCCCGAAGGGCTTGATGTTGCCGCTTGGATACACCTGACACCGGTCCGCCGAGGCATCCTGCCCATTGACACACACCTGCACCCGGGCGACTGCCTCGGTCATCTTGTGCCCGGGGTCTGTCGGCGAGCTGGCCGTATTGTTCCATTGGCACTGCCTGACTTCGCTCGCTGACCACCGCGGCCATGCACCTTTAGCGACCCGAATGAGCGGATCAGCGCCCGCACTTGGTGTGAGGCTACAAAGGGAGATGGAATCGCCCCCCAAATCCGAGACGGTGTACGGCGTAAAATGGTGGACATCCGCGCCTGTGTAGACCTTTGAGAACGCGTGAATGTCCTTGGGCAGCTCCGCCCGCTCCAGTACCGTGGTCCCGCTGGTGTCCGTCGAACGCAGGCCGCCATACAGCACCCGACGCACCACGTCGATCCGCGTCATTGAAGCCCAGTTGAGAAAGTTGCCGCTCCAACCACCCTTCGTCGGGTCGTCACAACGATGCCCGTTGGGCCCATCGCCCGTTCCGAGGGGTTGGAATTTTTGGCTGCCCAGGTCGTAGCTGTAGCAAAAACCGCTGTCAAAATACCCGTAGTACTCGAAGCTGTCGTTGTAGCTGATGTCGAGGGTGCCATCCTGATCGAGATCGCTGTAGTCGGTGTAGGCCTTCTTGAACAGCTCATGGTCCACAGACATCGCCAGCATCACCAGCGGGGGTGTACTGGGTGTGGTGACCGGCGGAAGTGCGACAAAGTCAGCGGGCTTGCACCAAGCGTTGGA
>DHQM01000180.1:0-4610 GCA_002408105.1 Gammaproteobacteria bacterium UBA5338
CATCGAAGCGCAGCACGAGCAGCCGCGCCACCCCCGCCTCGGCCAGACGCAGCGCCTTGCTGCGCAGGGAAGTCAGCCGAGGCGGCGCAGCGGCGGGGCTGAAAAATTCCTGCGGCTGGGGCTCAAAGGTCACCGCCACTGTCGGCAGGCCGCGGCGCTCCGCTTGGGAACGAATTTGAGCCAACAGCTGCTGATGCCCCTTATGAACCCCATCAAAATTGCCGATGGTAGCGACACAGCCGCGGTGACGGGGGCGAAGGTTGTGCAGGCCGCGGATCAATTCCATGGGACGCGCTCGGTCGTGCCGGAGCAAAACGTCGGATTATAACGAAAACTGGACGCGCTGGCTGGCCTTGGCTCAGCCGGGTCGCAGGTGGTTTAGCCGCAACCCCGTACTCCAGAGCACACCCAGATAGACCAGCCCACCGCCCGCGCAGAGCAGCGCGGTGACGCCAATGCGCCACTGCACCGAGGCGGCCGCCCAGCTGGCAAAGTCCGGCGTTGCCCACAGCAAGGCGGCGACCATCAACCCATTGGCGAGCAGCGTCCGTCCGATGAACGCACCCCAGCCTTGGCCAGGGCAGTGGTTGCCACTGCGCCGCAGGCCGCGCCACAGCAAGCCGGCGTTCAGCCAGGCCGAAAGGGCCGTGGCCAACGCCAGGCCGACATGCGCCAGCGGCCAGATCAACACCAGGTTGAGGGCCATGTTCACCACCATCGCATAGATCCCGATGCGCACCGGCGTGCGGGTGTTCTGACGCGCGTAGTACCCCGGAGCCAGGACTTTGATCAACATGAACGCCAGCAGCCCCAGCGCATAGGCCCGCAAGCTCGCAGCGGAACGCACCACGTCTACCGGGGTCAATTCGCCGTACTGAAACAACGTGAACAGCACGGGCTCTGCAAGCACCATCAGCGCCAGACCTGCAGGCAGACCGATGAGCAACACCAACCGCAGCGCCCAATCCAGCGTGTGCGCAAAGGCGTCCGCATCTCCGGACGCGAACCGCCGCGACAGCACCGGAAGGATGACAGTGGCGACCGCCACGCCGATCACCCCCAGCGGCAACTCGACGAGACGATCGGAGTAGTACAGCCAGGAGACGCTGCCCGTCACCAGAAAGGACGCCAGTATGGTGTCGAGCAACAGGTTGATCTGACTGACCGACACCCCAAAGAGCGCGGGAACCATCAGCCGCGCAATCCGGCGCGTGCCGGCGTGGGCCAGCCGCACTGCGGGCCTCGGCACCAGACCCCGGCGAGCCAAAAACGGGAGTTGAAACAGGCACTGGGCAAGCCCCGCGGCCAGGACCCCCCAGGCCAAGGCTTCGACGGGCACCTCAAGGCGCGGCGCGAACAACACCGCCGCGCCAATCAGGCTGAGATTGAGCAGCACCGGCGTGAAGGCAGGTGCGGCGTAGTGTTCGAAGGCGTTGAGCACACTGCCGGCGAATGCCGTGAGCGAAATAAAAAACAAGTACGGAAACGTAATGCGCAAGAGGTCCGCAGTGAGGGCCAGCTTGTCCGGATCTTGCGCAAAGCCTGGGGCAAACAGCCAGGCTACCGCCTCCGCGCCGAGGACACCGACCAAGGTGACGAGCGCCAACACTGCGCCGAGCCCACCCGCGGTGGCATCGATCAGGGCTTTGGTCTCC
Source organism: Gammaproteobacteria bacterium UBA5338 (assembly GCA_002408105.1). GTDB lineage: Bacteria > Pseudomonadota > Gammaproteobacteria > Pseudomonadales > UBA5862 > UBA5862. The sequence continues at coordinate 1,656 of DHQM01000180.1, forward strand.
GCCCGCGACCGCTGGCTGCGGTACTCGCTGAGCACCGGAACAAAGGCCTGGGCAAAGGCGCCCTCGGCGAACAGCCGGCGCAGGAAATTGGGAATTTTGAAAGCGACGAAGAACGCGTCCGCCCCGCTCGTGGCGCCGGCCAGGCTCGCGATCACCACATCGCGCAACAGGCCAAAGACCCTGGAGACCAAGGTCAAGGCACCAACGAGTGCGCTGGAGCGGAGCAAACCGGCCCCACGGGGTTCGGCCTTGGTCATCTCTGTTCCAATGGCTGCGGCGATTCAACTAGAATGGCCCGGCTTGCGCTCCAATACACTCTAAGCATTCATACGCGCCGTACGTGTTGTGTGCGGCAATGGGTCGGGCGGAAGCTCAAGTCGCTTGACGCATGCACACTCGGTGCAGCCCAAGGCAAAGGCACAGACTCCGGACACATGGGGTCGGGTCGATAATATAGGAGAGTACAAATCATGACCATCAGCTTCGAAGGTAAGGTCGCCATTGTTACCGGCGCCGGCGGCGGGCTCGGCAAGGCACACGCGTTGGAACTCGCCCGACGCGGCGCCAAGGTGGTTGTCAACGACCTCGGTGGTTCAGTCGACGGCAGTGGCGGTTCCAGCGCTGCAGCTGAAGCCGTGGTCGAAGAGATTCGCGCCATGGGTGGCGAGGCCATCGCCAATGGAGGTTCGGTATCGGACAAAGCCGGCGCCAAAAGCATGGTCGACGACGCCGTAAAACACTTCGGCACCGTGCACATCCTGATCAACAACGCGGGCATTTTGCGCGACAAGAGCTTCTCGAAGATGAGCCTTGAAGACTTCGAGGCCGTCGTCAACGTACACCTCATGGGCTCTGTATATGTGACCAAGTTCTGCTGGGAAATCATGAAAGAGCAGCAGTACGGCCGCATCCTCATGACCACTTCTGGCTCAGGTCTGTTCGGCAACTTTGGCCAGACCAACTACAGCGCGGCCAAGCTGGGCATGGTTGGTTTCATGAACACCCTGAAGCTCGAAGGCGCCAAGTACAACGTGTACACCAACGCCCTGGCTCCAGCCGCCCTCACCCGCATGACCGAGAACCTGCTTCCCGGCGAAGTGGCGGAGTCACTGCCCCCAGAACTCGTCACCCCGGGCGCGCTCTACATGGTCTGCGACGATGCCCCCAACGGCGTGATCATCCAGGCCCAAGGCGGCTCGTTCGGTGTGGCTGCAATCCTGCAGAATGAGAAGGTCGATCTCGGCAAGAACCCGACCGTCGAAGACGTGGCCGCGAACTGGGACCGCATCAGCGATCTTTCCGAGGTGGGCACCCGCACCGCCGAGCAGAAACTCGTCACCCAGCCTCCCAAAAAGGGCTGACGCCACATTGCCGGGCAGCCGGCTGGGCGAGGGTGCGACTGCCTGCGAAGCTCGGGCAGTCGCATCCACCCTTGACGGGCGCCTGTCAATTCGCGAGAATTGCGCGCCTCGAAATCGCAGCACCTGTATTCAGCTCAACATAGGTTAGGTCCGTGGCCAACATCAAATCCGCCAAGAAACGCGCCCAACAGGCCGAAGTGCGCCGCCAACGCAATGTGGCCATGCGCTCGCGGGTCCGCACCAAAATCAAGCGTGTCCTCAATGCCATTCGCGCCGGCGACCTGGACACAGCCCGCAAGGCTTACAAAGACGCAGAGCCGACCATCGACAGCATGGTCAACAAGGGGATCGTGCACCGCAACAAAGCCGCGCGGCACAAGCAGCGGCTCAACGCGGGCATCAAGAAGCTTGCAGAGGCTCAAGCCTGAAAGCACGCCCACGCGCGCTGCAGACCCAAACGCCGGCTCTTACGCCGGCGTTTTTATTTGTCCGGCATAAACCTTCCGGTCAGCACCAGGTTGTCGCGGTGAATCAGCTCGGGCGCACCACCGTACCCCAGCAGGGCCTCGATGCGTTCGCTGTTGTGGCCAGCAATCCGGCGAACTTCGTCGCCACCGTAGTTGACCAGTCCGCGCGCCACCTCGACCCCGGTGGAGTCCAGACAGCGCACCACCTCTCCCCGGTCGAAGTTTCCTTCGACCCGCGTCACCCCGGCTGGTAGCAGACTGCGCCCTGCCGCCGCCAAAGCGTTCACAGCACCGGCATCGAGCCACAGGGAGCCACGCAGCTGCAGATGGCCGGCAAGCCACTGCTTACGGGCCACCACCGGGTCGCTGGCCGGTGCGAGGAGGGTTCCGATTGACTCACCCAGGTGCAGGCGACCGATCACGTTGTCTTCGGCACCGCTCGCAATCAAGGTGGTACAGCCTGAGCGCGCCGCCAGCCGCGCCGCCCGCAGCTTAGTGACCATACCGCCTCGCCCGAGCGCCCCGGCGCTGCCACCGGCTGCGGCATCCAACCTCGGATGCGCTGCCCATTCCGTCGCGATCAGCTCAGCCTGTGGGTCCTGACGCGGATCGCGCTCGAAGAGCCCAGGTTGGTCAGTCAGCAACACCATGACTTCGGCGCCCACCAAATTGGCCACGAGCGCGGCGAGGGTGTCGTTGTCTCCAAAGCGAATCTCATCGGTGACCACGGTGTCGTTTTCGTTGACCACGGGGACCACACCCAAGCGGAGCAACTCCACCAGGGTGTCTCGGGCGTTCAGGTAACGCTGTCGGTCGGAAAGGTCATCGTGGGTGAGCAGTACCTGGGCAGTGTGCAGCCCGAAGCGCTGAAACGCCGACTCATAGGTCTGCACCAGGCCCATCTGGCCCGCGGCAGCGGCCGCCTGCAGGGCCGCGATTCGACGAGGCCTGCCTGGATAACCCAGTCGTTTGATGCCTTCCGCAACGGCGCCGGAAGACACCAACACAACCTCAACGCCGGCCTGCCTGAGTCCTGCCAATTGCTCGACCCACGCGTGGATGGCCCGGTGGTCCAGGCCCTGGCCCGAATTGGTCAGCAGCGCACTGCCGATTTTCACGACCCAAAT